>CAILDT010000185.1 GCA_903833025.1 uncultured Bacteroidota bacterium
GTAAACAATACGCCCTTTTTTATTAAGAATAGATACTCTGTTGGCGTAAATTATAAGATAGGCAAAAAGGTGAGTGTATATGCTAATTATGGTTTAGAAAACAGAGGTTCTCGATTCAGCAACTTTACTTTTACAAACAATTTATGTCTAATAGGCATAGCAATTACACCATAACCAAATTTATATATTATGATAAAAGCAATAGCAATAGACGATGAGCCGATGGCTTTAAAAGTTATCGAGAACTTTTGTAAACGGGTTGATTTTATTCAGCTCGAAAAGACGTTTGATAAGCCTGAAGAAGCTTTAAAACATCTTCAGAAGTTTCCTGTCGATTTATTATTTCTTGATATAGATATGCCCGGCATTACCGGTTTGGAGCTGTATAAAGCGATAGAACAAAACACGATGGTGATATTTATTACTGCACATAGCAAGTATGCGTTGGATGGTTTTAATTTATCTGCTGTTGATTTTGTGCTTAAACCTTTTACTTACGACCGCTTCGAAACTGCGGTGAACAAAGCCAAAGAGTATTACAATTTTCAAAACAGAAAAGATAATACCAACTTAAAATACATATATGTGCGAGTGGATTATAGCTTGATGAAAATTGCGTTGGATGATATACTTTACATAGAATCGCTGGGTGATTATATAAATATTTATTTTAAAGCACAGAAGCGAATTACCATCCGAATTACAATGAAAGCAATGGCGGATAAATTACCTACTAAAGATTTTATGCGCGTGCATCGCTCCTTTATAGTGCCAATGAAGGAGATTGTGAATGTGCGTAACAAAGTAATTTATATTGCTGAGAAAGAAATACCGATTGGTAGAAGCTACGAGAAAGAAGTAGCAAAGCACTTTAAAACGTAAGTATTAAAACCTTTTCTTCCGCAGAAAATTATAATAAAACGTGATACCGAAATTAACACATTGCGTATTACCTGCTATTGGCGGACTGTTGAACGGCGCCCAGTCGTTCAAACTTAATTCATATGGGTCGAAAACGTGGTCGTAGATGATGTACGAAACATTGGCGCCTACAGCCATATTATCATCAACCAGAAAATATAAATTTACTTCGGGCTGATAATAGGTGGTAGTGTAACTGGTTACTGCAACGCCTTTGTGAGGGTCGGCGGCGTACAAGCCATAGTAGTGCGTCCAATTTTGCCCAACAGAAAAGGCAGTAGAAAAGATGATTCTATTACGTTCGCCCAAAAAGAAATCGCCACCTATTTTACCTGCTGCATTATCTATTTCCATCTTCGCAGCTATTTTAGATATTTTGTTTGGTGGTATTTTCATAAAACTATTACTGCCCGAACCGCCTATAAACAAGCCCTTGTAAATCATTATATCCAATCCACCTTCGGCACTATAAATACCTACAAAGCTTTTGCGGAACGAACTATTTGCAACCGCGTGTGGCACTGTAACGCTTGCTCTGGCACTGAACACGAAGTAATTCTTTTTGTTATCGTCCGTTAGTTTATGTTTGGAAGTAGAGGTATCATCATCGTCGTCATCATCCTTATCATCATCGTCTTGCGCAAACGAAGCAAGCGTGATAAGCGAAAAAAGGAATGGCAATAGATAATATTTATAACGGTTCATTGATTAGTGTTTAATACATAACGCAAAATTATAATGTTTATTTGATATTATTTAAGGAAAGTATTTGTAAATGATTACAATCATTTACGAAGCTTTTTAAGATAGGATGCTGTATCTATGTGCTCACCCGTTCTGCTTTGTTTAATGGCATTGGCTAATCCCATTGCTTCTATCTGTTTAAATGCTTCGGCAGCAGGGATGGAGGTTTCTTTGGTTGCTTTAGTTTTGTCGTATAACTTTATGTCTTCGAGTTCGTCGAGGTCTTCAATCATTTTCTGATAACTTTTTAATGGCAGTATTACCGCTACTTTATTGCCGTTGTTATCTGTTACAAATTGTGTTTTCATTGTTGATTATTTTTATACAAAGGTAGTTATTTTAATGGTTAAGCATTAACTGTTAAAGGTTAATTTTAAATTACCGGCTTAATAGCCGCCATACTTTTCTGCTGAATCATCCCAAGTTTTATCAATTTAGGATATGTTTTTTTAATTAAAACAACCCCTTCGTCCGTCAATTTATAATACCATTCATTACTATTTTTTTCTAATTCAACCCTAACAACAAGCTTGTTTTTAATCAAACTATTTAAACATCTACCCAACGCCACATCACTAATATCTCCAATACTACAAACAATCTCCATCTTTCGCATCGGCTTTATTTTCAAGCATAACAGCACCTTGTACGTCCAAGTTGGCTCCACAAGTTCAATAAAAACAGCAATCGAAAGTAATGCAGCATTACTTTTTATTTGTTTAACTTTTTTAACAAATTTTTTCATAATTATAAAATTAAGTTTAATCAAAGATAACAAATCAAAATTTAGGATTTAAAAGACTAACAACACTGTTAGTGAAATAATTTAGCATAATTAAAATATCGTACTTCGCACCGTAAAATAAAAACACAACACCCGTTCATTCAATTTTACAAAAGCAAATTTTATCAAAGAAAACAGAAAAACACTCTTTGATAAGTCTCAAAGATAGTGAGCTAATAAAAGAGAACTCTTTGATGAGCTCAAAAGATAGTGAGCTGATAAAAGAGAGCTCTTTGATGAGCTCAAAAGATAGTGAGTTGATAAAAGAGAACACTTTGATGAGCTCAAAAGATAGTGCGTTGATAAAAGAGAACACTTTGATGAGCTCAAAAGATAGTGCATAGATAAAAGAAGATTTTAGCTAAAAATTGCCATAAACAAATAGAACAAATAACAATTAATAATAAAACTAAAAACTAAAAAAATGCCAGCAATTACACAATGGTTACCCGCAGAAAACTTCATCCGCAACGGAGTACGCAAAAACATAACAAGAGCATTAGCAGTTAGCTGGTGGCACTTCAATGCCCTCACAGCCGCAAGAGCAAACCCCGCCATATTAGCACTACTCATACTATACACCCCATTTCACACCAACTTAGTAAACGCATCAGCCCTAAAAACAGGCAGCAGAGGCACACAAAAAAGCGATACAGCAGCCAAAAACCTCCTCTTCCTAATGATGACACAAGAAAAACTACCAATGTGGATGCAAATGATAGGAAACATATACCCAATAGGGTCGCTCGGCTGGATAAACCTATTCCCCAACGGAATGAAACACTTCAACACCGGCACCATCGCCAACAAACTATTAGCACTCCAAATCCTGCGAGACAAATGCGCCTTAGACGGCACACTAATAGCCGTATCACCACTAATAACAGCCTTCTACCTCCTCATCGAAAGCGCACGCACCAACCAACAAGGCGAAAAAAGCACCGTAGCCATCAACATCTCCGACCAACAATCAGCCATCGAAGCAATGTGCATCCAACAATTTTCCAGCTACGGCACCATCGTATCCCTAAACCCCAATTCGCCCACCATCATCAAATCCTACATAGCAGTGTCCGAACTCCAAACAACACCCCACGGACCAATATACACAGGCAAAGTAAACGCCAAAAAAATAAAATGCTACGTCACCAAAAAAGCAACACCAACCACCAAAATCCTCGTAAACTGCGATGTAGATTGTATGGTATGGATAACCGATTCCATCAACAACCCCAACCACCCCATCGGCGGCTACGTACCAGCAGGCGTACCCACCACAGTTGCGTTTCCCGTACTCGGCAACTACAACAACCGCGTATTCCAAATCCAAAACCTAAGTTTAATCACGCAAGGCAACTACAGCATCGAATTCTTATAAATAAATAAAATCTCCGCTACGCGAAATGAAGAATTACATGTAACCACCAGAGTGTGCCTCCGGCAGTCGGTGCGTAGCACGCACGTATTTTCACATCACCGCCAATTTTGAAGATTATCACATATATCGAAACATAAAATACTACCACCCCCATAGTTATACCACCCCCCAGCCCCCTCCTTGAAGGAAGGAGGGGGTGACGCATCTTGAAGTACTATATATGCAATTGTTTTTTTTATGTCCCTCCCCCTCCTTCCTTCAAGGAGGGGGATAAAGGGGGTGGTCCAATAATAAAGGGGGTGGTCTAAATAAAGACAGTCGTCTAACAATATTCCATATCTTTACACACAATGCAAATCCATAATAAACCATCATTAAAAGCCATACGTCAAGATTTGCGTAACAACGCCACCTTCGAAGAAACCCTCCTTTGGCAACAACTCAAAGGAAGCAAACTAAATAATAAGAAATTCAGACGACAACACAGCATCGGCAATTACATTGTCGACTTTTATTGCCCCGAAAACAAACTAGTAATAGAATTAGATGGTGGAATACATTCCACAAAAGAAGCAAAAGAAAAAAAGACCAACACCGAGATTAAAAACTTATCAATTTTGGATTAAAAGTACTTAGAATAGAAAACGAAGAAGTAATAAAAGACATAACTTCAGTATTAGAAAAAATAAAACAACAATTATAAACTGCCACGTCACCCCCTCCTTTTTTTCAAGGAGGGGGCTGGGGGGTGGTAGCTACATTACAACAACTTTTTTTATTACATTTGTACAACTAAAAACAAACCCCAATGAAAAAACAACTACTACCACTACTAATTATATTATTAAATATAATTCAACAAACCAACCTCCACGCACAAGCATTAACAGCCCACGGCGGAGGACCGTTTGCCGTATGCGCAGGCACACCAGTAGTAATAGGCAGCAACCCCACCGCCACAGGCGGCACACCCGGCTACACCTATTCGTGGAGCCCCGCCACAGGATTAAATTCAACCTCAGCAGCCAACCCAACAGCAACACTAACAAACACAACAACATACACCCTCACAGTTATGGATAACGCAGGCGGCAGCGCAACAGCCACCACAACAGTAAACATAACACAACCACCAACAGTAGCAGCAGCAGGAGCAAACCAAACTGTATGCGGAACAACAGCAACATTGGCAGGCAATGTTGCCGCCGTCGGTTCAAGTATCTGGACATTAATAAGCGGCGCAGGAACTATAACTACACCCACTTCACCAACAACTGGCATTACAAGCATAGGAGTTGGAGCCAATGTATTTCAATGGACAATAAGTAATGCACCTTGCACCGCATCCTCAAGCCAAGTAACTATTAATGCTACACCACCCCCAACAGTAGCAGCAGCAGGAGCAAACCAAACAGTATGTGCTACAGCAACTTTAGCAGCCAACGTAGCAGCAACAGGAACAGGAGTCTGGACATTAGTAAGCGGCGGTGGAACCATCACAACACCTGCTTCACCAACATCAGGATTAACAAACTTATCATTGGGTGCAAACGTATTTCAATGGACGATAAGTAATCCTCCTTGCCCTTCATCATCAAGCCAAGTAACTATATTCAACACCTGCACAGGCATATATGAATATACCGATGAAAACACCATCTCAATATACCCTAACCCCTCAACAGGCGTATTTACAATAGAAAGCGCAAACAGTAAAATAGAAAGCATAAAAGTGTTTAATCTGTTAGGAGAAGAAATATTAACAGTTACACCAAATAATCATACAACAATAATCAATAACCAATTCTCAAAAGGAATATACTTCATACAAGTAACTTATTGTTCGACAAGCTCACCAACAGACAACAAAACCGTTATAAACAAAAAGATAGTAATACAATAGGAAACAAACGTCACGCTCCGTCACCCCCTCCTTCTTTCAAGGAGGGGGCTGGGGGGTGGTCTAACAAACAACCAAATGAAAAAACTATACACCATCGCAATGCTCGCCATCATTGGCTGTAGCGCAACTGCTACTAATGTAAGCGGTTTTATTTCATCCAACACTAATTGGACACTCGCCGGCAGTCCGTACATAGTTACCGGCAACGTACTCGTAGATAGTGGCTTTGTACTCACTATAGATGCAGGCGTAGTAGTAAAATTCAACACCCATAAATCAATACAAATAAGTGGAGTGTTGCGTGCAATTGGCAGCAATGGCAACCCTATTTTATTCACCAGCAACGCTGCATCTCCCGCTCCCGGCGACTGGGATTTTATAAGCTTTAACACACAGGCAACTGATTATGATTCCACACTCGCCACAGGCAACACAATGCAGTATTGTATTGTGGAATATGGCGGTGGCTCTGGCAATGGAACAATTCAGATAGTAGATGCGTTCCCTTATTTCGGCGATTGCAAGGTTCGAAACAATGCTGGTAGCGGTATTTATTACAACAGTGTGTTCCTTACAAGCCATCCCAACGGCACTTTAAAAATAAATAACGGTACCTTTTACAACAATACTTCCGCCGGAAATGGTGCTGGTGTAAATATATATCTTGGACAATATACCACAAACACCGCCATTGTTTCCAACAGCACATTTGTCAACAATGTTTCTTATAACGCAGCTTCTGTTAATGGTGGCGGGGCTATTTGCATTGCCGATGCATTGTCTTCATCCACCGTAATAATTACTAACAATATTATTTACAATAACACGTCAATGAACAATGGCGGGGGGATGAATGTATTTGGGTATTCAGGCACATCATCACCAGGGTTGGTAGGCAATGTGCTTATTTCTGGTAACATTATCAATGCGAATCATTCAGCTGCCGAAGGAGGCGGAATATATGTACAAGCACACGGTTTGGTAACTAATAATATCATTTATAATAATACAGCTTTAGCAGGTGGTGGCATCACCGAAATAGGCATTACCACAGCTAATAACTTAATAGTGAAAAACAATGCAACAACTTATAGTGGCTATCACTGCAATTGGTTTGGCGACCCACTCATTAAAAATCATATAATCGACAATACTTCTACCGATTTTGTAGTTTCATTTGCAAACGATATAGGCACATATAATTACAACACCATCACCCGCAATGTTACCGCCAATGGTGCAAATAGCACAGTAGCATTTATGGATGGAAGCAACAACTGTAGTGCACAAGCCAACTGTCATAACAATAATTTGTATGGCAATACCGCCGCTTTCGAGTTTACAAATAACCGCCCTGCTGGTTGCGACATCAATGCTAAAAACAGTTGGTGGGGCACCACAACAGTTACTACCATTGATTCTGCTATCAATGATTATTTTGATAACAACACAAAAAGCATCGTATATTATTCTCCATTCCAATCTTCACCAGATACCACAGCACCCGTTACACCGCCTGTTCACGTGGTTAAAACAGATTTAGGTGGGGGCAACATACAAGTTACCTGGTACACCAATCCCGAAACCGACCTTGCCGGATACAAGGTATATTGGGGCAATCCAACAGGTTATTCGTTTTCAAACAGTGCCGATGCAGGCAATACATTAAGCTATACATTAACAGGAGCAAGCATTACAGATACCATAGCTGTAACTGCTTACGATACACAAATGGACGGAACAAACGATATGTTTGAAGGGCACTAAAGCTGGTACACCAATGCTATTGGCAAACCAAGTGCAAGTGTAGCGGCATCATTAACAACAATATGCGCCGGAGATACCGTATTTTATATGGCTAATGCTACTGATGTACAAACCTGGTCGTGGTCGTTTCAAAATGGAACACCTAATGTTTCAAGCTCTCAAAGCCCAATTGTAATATACAACACAGCAGGTGTAGATAGTGTAACTCTCATCGTATCTAACATTGCCGGCAGCGATACGTTGGTAATGTATAATTACATAACAGTTAATGGACCGCCAACAGTAACATTATCAGCACTTCCAAGTGTTTGTATTGATGCAGCACCATTTACTCTTTCCGGTGGCTCCCCTGCCGGAGGCATATATACTGATATGCTTTCAGCGGTTACAGCTAATACATTTAATCCCAATACAGCTGGCGCAGGCACTGATTCTATTTATTATACATACACCGGCACGTGCGGTACAACTACTGCCACACAAGCAATACAGGTAAATGCACTACCTGTTGTTACCGTTGATTATGTGAGTGCAGGCATAAGTATTATCTGTGAGTTTGCAAGTGCTGTAACACTTTCAGGAGGTAGTCCCGCAGGTGGCACATACAGTGGCACAGGTGTATTTTCAAATACTATTGGTTCTGGTACTCCTGGTACTTTTGCAATCACATACACTTATACTGATGTTAATGGATGTACTAATTCAGCATTCGATAGTATAACTATTGAAGATTGTCCTGGCGTTCATCAATTAACAATGGATAATGAAATAACTATTTATCCTAACCCTGCTAATGGTGCATTTACAATAGCATCAACAAACACTAAAATAGAAAACATAAAAGTAGTTAATCTTTTAGGAGAAGAGATACTTGCTGTTACACCCAATAATCAATCAACAATAATTAATAATCAATTCACAAAAGGAATTTACTTTGTGCAAGTAACCGATGCGAATAAGAATATTATCAATAAGAAGATAATAATACAATAGACCTCTTTCATTATTAAATACTTTTTCAAACTTGTCATTCTGAGCGCAGCGAGGAATCTCCTTTTTTTACACGTGAGATTCCTCGCTGCGCTCAGAATGACAAACTACTAAATCTAATAAATAGCCTCATCCCTAAATTCTCCGCCCTCATCATTAATATTTGTGTATTAATACAAATTGTAGTACTTTAGCACGTTCAAATTAGGAATGATGCGTAAAGCAAATAAATATTTCGTAAAGTTAATGTTCACCCTTCTTATTCAGATGGGTGCAATGCTTTGTGTTTATGGGCAAAACAACGCATTGGTTTTAAATGGCGCATACATAAATGTGGCTCACGGCACGTGGGCTTCCCCTATATACTTGGTAGTTAACAACGGTACACCAGCAGCAATTAGTCGTGTAAGTGGTCATATTATTTCGGAGCAGGAAGGCAACTTCGTAAAATGGAATACTAATGATGTTACAGTAGCTACCAATTATGTGTTTCCGTTTGGTTTCAGCAATACTAATTACCTGCCGGTTACTATTCATAAATCATCAGTGGGTGTGGGCGCAAGCCACGTAAACAATGCTTCTGGAATTAATATCTCTACCTGGAGTACCATCAATACCAACGTTACTTGGGCTACTTCCGTTACCAGTATGACTGGTGCAGCAGGTGCCAATGCTACCAATGCGGTAATTGACCGTTGGTGGCAGGTGGATGCATTAGCTGCTGTTACAGGAACAATGGATGTATCATATCAAGGCGTTGAAAACACCACCTTATATCCTGCCGGTCCGTTTGCTGGGCAGGAATGGGATATTCCATCCTCTACCTGGGGCTTGCAATCAGGTGCAGGTGCAGGTGTGGTAGCAGGGGTTGGTACTGCCACGGGTATCACTCTTCTTGAGTTGGGCTTCGGCACAAGCACACCCTATATACTTTCAGCAACTGCAGCACCATTGCCTATTGAACTGGTTAGTTTTACTGCCACTTGCGAAGGAGTTAACACACACATTAAATGGACGGATGCTTCCGAAACTAATGTATCTAACATAGAATTGCAAAAGAGTGCCGATTTAAATAACTGGACAACCATCTACATTGCCGCGCCATCCAACCAAAGCTCTGCAACACATTATAATTATTCTTATGCAGAAATAAGCAACATTCCAATGTATTACCGATTAAAAACAAACAACAACGATGGTGGCTCTGATTTAAGTGCTACTATTTATAATCAGCCCTGCAACGGTGCAGCAAACACGCTATCGGCTTATTATTTCGATAACACTATTAATCTAATATCTCATTTCCTTACAGATGATAAAGTAACGTATGTTTTATATGATATGCAAGGCAAAATGGTATTGCAAGGTGAGTACTACGCCACCAAAGGCGAACAGCTGTTAACCTTGCCGGTGGAGCAATTAAGCAATTCTATTTATATATTAAAAGCACAAAGTAATACAACTCAATACAATCAAAAAGTAATATTAGCACGATGATGAAAAAATACATTCTTATAGTAGCAATTGCCCTGTTTGTAGCCGACATAAAGGCACAAAACATTGGTATTAACAGTACCGGCGCACTACCCAATAACTCCGCAATGCTGGATATTGATGTGGCTGCATTAGCAACAAAAAAAGGATTGTTAATACCTCGTATGACTTCGGCGGAGAAAACAGCATTAAACCCATTGCCTGCTGCTGCGCAAGGTTTGTTAATCTATCAGACTGATGGAGCACAAGGGTTTTATTACAATACTAGTATTACAGTGGTTCCTAACTGGGTTTACATTACATCGGCAGCAGCATCGGGTTGGGCTTTGATAGGTAATGCTGCAACAGTTTCTACCACTAACTTCTTAGGAACATTGGATTCGGTAGCAATGGTGTTCAGAGTAAACAATCACTATTCGGGCAGAATAGGTTTGTTGGATCCTGCCGATATGAATACCTCTTTTGGTAATAGTGCATTATCAGCAGTTTCAACTGGCTATAACAATACAGGTATTGGAGCAAAAGCATTAACAACAATAACTACATCGCACGATAATACAGGGGTTGGGTATTTAGCATTAGGAGCTAATACATCAGGTTTCTCCAATACTGCGATGGGTTCGGCAGCAGCAGGAGTTAACACTACAGGGTTCAATACCACTGCTATTGGAGCAAATGCTCTTGCCGCAAACATATCTGGAAACAACAATACAGCAATAGGGGTATCTTCACTATCATCCAACACTACAGGGTTTGATAATATTGCTGAAGGAAGTTTCTCTTTGTTTCATAACTTTTCAGGAACCAATAACGTTGCAATTGGTTTTAATGCGGGGTTTAATAATACAACTGGCTCTAACAACTTAGCAAATGGTTATCAAGCATTATATGGGAACGCTGCAGGTTCAACAGGGGCAGGTAACGTAGCAAACGGCTCAAACGCATTATTCTCAGAAACAACAGGAAGCTACAACGTTGCTACAGGTTATAATTCTATGTACTCAAGTACTACTGCGTTAAGTAACGTAGCTACTGGAGCCAATTCGCTTTATACAAATACTACAGGAATTCAGAACGTTTCAATCGGAGATTCTACTTTATATTCAAATACTACAGGATATAATAATACAGCTAACGGCTACGCTGCATTAACCAAAAACACAACTGGATGGCTGAACACTGCAACAGGATACAATGCACTATTTAATAACACCACAGGTGTTTGGAACTCTGCAATTGGCTCTATGGCTCTTTTTACTAATACATTGGGTGGATTAAACACTGCATCGGGTTATCAAGCGTTGTATTCTAACACAACTGGTAATTACAATACTGCCTACGGTTACCAATCGCTTTATGCTACAACTGGTGCAGGAACAGGAAATACCGCAAGTGGGTATAGGTCCTTATATACAAATACAACAGGAACATATAACACTGCAATGGGTTCTTCTGCATTATTGTTAAACACAACAGGGGTGCAGAATTGCGCTTATGGTTATTTAGCATTAAATGCAAATACAACTTCCAATTATAACACTGCAATTGGTACTTATACACTTTATAGTAATTCTACAGGAGCCAATAACGTAGCTTTAGGTTATTATGCTGGCTATACGGCTGTCCCTGCTAATGCTAACGTTTCAGGAAGTTACAATGTGTTTATAGGCTCTAATGCTGGACCAGGAACTGCAACTCAATTAAGTAATGCAATTGCAATAGGTAAAAACTCATTGGTAAACATAAGCAACGCAATGGTTTTGGGCGGTACTGGGGCAGATAAAGTATTTGTTGGAATAGGAACTACCTCTCCAACTGCTGAATTAAATGTGGTTGGAAATGGATTATTTACAGGTACAGTTACTGCAAGTTGTGGTGTTTTGGCTTGTTCGGATGTTAGATATAAAAAGAACATATTGCAGCTAAACAATTGTTTAGAAAACATTATGAAACTGAAAGGGGTTAGTTATGATTGGAAAAAAGAAGAGTTCCCGGATAAGAATTTCACAGACAAAAAACAAATAGGAGTTATTGCGCAAGAATTAGAAAAGGTTTATCCTGAACTCGTATTTACGGACAATAGTGGTTACAAAACAGTTGATTACACTCGTTTAACACCAATTTTATTAGAGGCAATAAAGGAACAGCAAAAACAAATTAGTGAGCAGAACAAAAGCATAGAACAACTTAGAGGTGAAGTTTCTCAAATAAAAGGATTGTTAATTAACAATACTAATTCTGCTTCTTTAGAAAAGAAATAGTTGTTCACAACTCGTATTTTAACTTTTTAAACAAACATTTTGTAACGTCAAGTATTTATATATATTTGTTCAAAATAAAACGTTGTAATTTTCTAAACTATGAAGCAACTTCTACTTATCTCATTATTCTGTGGATTCTTTCTTTTTCCTATAAAGAATGCTATTTCACAGCAATCACAAACTATAGTTGATGTTTTTTTGGCGCTGCCAGATACTGCATTTACAACTATTAAGGAACTTAACTTTGCAGAGAAAGATTCTTTTTCGGTAAAGGAAAGAACAAAAATGATTGCTAATTATGACCAGCAAAAGAAAACCTTTACTCCTGAAGACCCACGCTTTCACATAATTTCGGAAAACGAAACCAACCATCTTTTATATTCAACAAATAACGAGGTAAATATGAATGTGAAATTCTGGTCGATTACCGATAATGAATCGCTAATAGCGGTAGATGGCAGCTATAAAGATGATTGGAATTATCAGACCATAAAATTTTATAAGTATAAGTCAGGCAAGATTACTCCTGTGCAGGCATTGCCAGAAGATTATCCGATTAGTTTATTCTTTGATTCCACCTATTTGGAAAACAGAAAGGTGGATCCTAATTATACTATTCCACATCCTTTCATAGAATTCTCAAAAACAGGAGATGATTTAGAAGTGAAAGTTCAACCCGAAATATTTAAAGAAGAAATTGTAGGTGCAGCAGGTCATCCGCTCACTCGGCTAAGAATAGCAAGAATTAAACGCCCGTGGGTTTTATTAAAACTGCAAGGCGATAAATTCGTTATCGTGAAATAGAAAATATATGAGCTACAACAGAAGTATAAAAAAGGTTGCAGTGCTTGGCTCTGGAGTAATGGGAAGCCGTATTGCCTGCCACTTTGCAAACATTGGAGTAGAGGTAGTATTACTTGATATAGTACCGAAAGATGCAACATCAGATAAAAAGTCAAGAAACAAAATAGTCGATGATGCACTTGCATTTGCACTAAAATCAAATCCTTCGCCTATCTATCGTAAGTCATTTGCAAAGCGAATTACTACTGGCAACTTTGATGATAATATGAAAGACATCGCCACCTGCGATTGGATTATTGAGGTGGTGATTGAACGATTAGATATAAAGAAACAAGTATTTGATAAGGTTGAACAGTACCGTAAACCTGGTACTTTAGTAACTTCTAACACTTCAGGTATTCCAATTCACCTTATGAATGAAGGACGTAGTGAAGATTTTCAAAAGAACTTTTGCGGTTCTCACTTCTTTAATCCTCCAAGATATTTACGTTTATTGGAAATTATTCCTACCCCAAAAACATCTCCTGAAGTAATCGAATTCTTGATGAATTACGGCGAGTTGTATCTTGGGAAAACAACTGTGCATTGTAAAGATACTCCTGCTTTTATTGCAAATAGGATAGGTGTATTTGGCATTATGAGTTTATTTCATTTGGTAGAAAAAATGGGATTAACTATTGATGAAGTGGATAAATTGACTGGTCCTGTTTTAGGTCGCCCTAAGTCAGCAACATTTCGCACCTGTGACGTTGTAGGGTTGGATACATTGGTACATGTAGCTAATGGTGTTGCACAAAGTTGCCCAAATGATGAAGCCATAGAGCAGTTTAAAATACCTGACTTTATAGCGAAGATGGTAGAGAACAAATGGCTGGGTAGTAAAACAGAACAAGGATTTTTTAAGAAAGTAAAAGGGGCAGGAGGGAAGAGCGAAATACATTCTTTAGATTTAAAAGCATTAGAGTATAAGCCATCCGTAAAAGCGAAATTCGCCACACTTGAATTAACTAAGTCAATAGATAATTTAAAAGACAGGATGAAAGTTTTGCTTGCTGGTAAAGACAAGGCAGGTGAATTTTATCGCGCATCGTTTTATGGTTTGTTTGCTTATGTGAGTAATCGTATTCCTGAAATTACTGATGAATTATTTAAGATAGATGCTGCAATGAATGCAGGTTTTGCATGGGAACTCGGACCGTTCGAAGCTTGGGATTCGTTAGGAGTTTCTGAAACAGTGAAAGCTATGGAAGTGGCAGGCAACAAACCTGCACAATGGATTTATGATATGCTTACCTCTGGTGCAACTACTTTTTATAAAGTTGAAAACGGGAATAAAAAGTATTATGATATTCCTTCCAAAGCATACAAAACAATACCCGGAACGGAGTCATTTATTTTACTAGATAATATTAGAGGAAACAAAACAGTTTGGAAAAACACAGGCGCAACCCTTACTGACATTGGAGATGGAATAGTGAACATAGAGTGGAATACGAAGATGAATTCCATAGGTGCAGAAGTTATTGAAGGAATTACCAAAGCAATTGAGATAGCTGAAAAAGATTTTAGAGGATTAGTTATTTCTAATGAAGGAGCCAATTTTAGTGCGGGTGCAAATGTGGGAATGATATTTATGATGGCGGTGGAACAAGAATACGATGAATTGAATTTCGCCATAAAAACATTTCAAAACACAATGATGCGGGTTCGTTATTCTTCTATACCGGTTGTGGTAGCACCTCACAATATGGCGTTGGGTGGTGCTTGCGAGATGAGTTTACATTCAGATAAAGTTGTTGCTCACGCAGAAACATATATGGGATTAGTTGAATTTGGTGTTGGTTTAATTCCTGGAGGAGGTGGCACTAAAGAGTTTGCAGTGCGACTATCAGATGAATTGCAAGAAGGAGATATAGAACTAAACAATTTCAGAGAACGCTTTTTAACTATTGGACAAGCTAAAGTATCAACGTCTGCTTACGAAGCATTTGATTTAGGTTATCTAAGAAAAGGGAAAGATATAGTAGTGCCATCTCGCAATCGTTTGTTGACAGAGGCAAAAGCAGAGTGTATTGAACTTGCAAACGAAGGTTATACTAAACCACTTTATAGAAAAGACATTAGAGTGCTTGGTAAACAAGCATTAGGATTGGCTTATCTGGGTGCTAACTCTATGTTAAGCGGAAATTATATAAGCGAACACGATGCAAAGATTTCACAAAAACTTGCTTGGGTATTATGTGGAGGTGATCTATCTGCGCCTACGTTAGTAAGTGAGCAATATCTTTTAGATTTGGAAAGAGAAGCATTCTTGAGTTTATGCGGAGAACGTAAAACACTTGAACGTTTGCAGTCAATTATTTCGGGAGGTAAAATATTAAGAAATTAAGATTCACCACTAAGGCACTAAGAACACATAGAAAGATTAATCTTAGTGAACTTAGTGACTTAGTGGTAAAAATAAAACTAAACAAATGAACGCATATATAGTAGCAGGTTTTCGTACAGCAGTTGGTAAAGCCACAAGGGGCGGATTTAGGTTTACTCGCCCTGATGATTTAGCATCTGATGTTATCAAACATTTAATGTCAACAGTTCCCAATATTGCTCCCGAACAGGTTGACGATTTAATAGTTGGTAACGCGATGCCTGAAGCGGAGCAAGGATTAAATATGGCTCGTTTGATTTCATTGATGGCTTTTAATACTGATAAAATAGCAGGTGTAACTGTTAATCGTTATTGCGCATCTGGTCTTGAAACTATATCTATTGCATCAGCAAAAATACACGCTGGTATGGCTGATTGTATTATTGCAGGTGGTGCAGAAAGTATGAGTTTGATTCCGATGGGTGGTTGGAGAATTGTTCCGCACGCTGGTGTCGCACTTGCTCACCCTGACCACTACTGGGGAATGGGATTGACTGCAGAAGCGGTTGCAACAGAATATAAAGTTAGCCGTGAAGACCAAGATGCGTTTTCATTTAACTCTCATCAAAAAGCAATAAAAGCTATTAAAGAAGGGAAGTTTAAAGAAGAGGTTGTTCCGATTAAAGTTACGGAAACGTATGTAGATGTGGACGAAAAGAAAAAGACAAGAGATTTTATCGTTGATACAGATGAAGGTCCGAGGGCAGATACAACGCTTGATGCACTTGCAAAATTAAAACCAGTATTTGATGCTAAAGGAAGTGTAACAGCAGGCAACTCTTCACAAACAAGTGATGGAGCAGCATTTGTAATGATAGTTTCTGAAAAGTTTTTAAAAGAAAATAATTTAAAACCAATTGCACGTATGGTAAGTTTTGCAGCAGCAGGAGTTCCGCCACGTATTATGGGAATAGGTCCTATTGTGGCTATTCCAAAGGCATTGAAACTTGCAGGAATGAATTTGAATCAAATAGATTTAATAGAATTGAACGAAGCTTTTGCATCACAATCATTAGCTGTTTGCAGAGAATTAAATTTGAATCAAGATATAGTAAATGTTAACGGTGGTGCTATTTCATTGGGGCATCCACTTGGTTGTACTGGTGCTAAATTGTCTGTTCAATTATTTAGTGAATTAAAAAGAAGAAATAAAAAATACGGTATAGTAAGTATGTGCGTAGGCACAGGACAAGGTGCAGCAGGTGTTTTTGAATTACTTTAATATCTCAAATCTAAAAATATGAGTACATCAACCAAAGGAGGAGAATTCCTCATTAAAGAAACGGAAGCGAAAGACATTTTTATTCCTGAAGAATGGAACGAAGAGCAACAAATGATTGCGCAAACGTGTCACGATTTTCTTGCACAAAATGTATGGAATAATCTGGATAGAATAGATTTGCAAGAGGAAGGTTTAATGCCATCCTTATTAAACAAAGCGGGAGAGCTTGGTTTATTAGGCATTTCGGTGCCTGAAGAATATGGTGGCTTCGGGAAAGACTTTACTACTTCTATGTTGGCAACAGAAATAATGGGTGCCGGACATTCTTTCGCGGTAGCTATTTCGGCACATACAGGTATTGGCACGTTGCCTATTTTATATTATGGAAATGCGGAACAGAAAAAGAAATACATTCCTAAACTCGCGAGTGGTGAGTGGAAAGCGTGTTATTGCTTAACAGAACCAAGCTCTGGCTCGGATGCTAATTCAGGAAAAACAAAAGCAGTGTTATCTCCTGACGGCAAACATTATATATTGAACGGACAAAAGATGTGGATTACTAATGGCGGTTTTGCTGATATTTTCACAGTGTTTGCGAAAATTGATGATGATGCAAATCTTTCCGCATTTATTGTGGAGAAAACATTTGGTGGTATTGCATTGAATCCTGAAGAGCATAAAATGGGTATTAAAGGCAGTTCTACACGACAAGTATTCTTTAATGATTGCAAAGTACCAGTAGAAAATCTTTTATCGGAACGACAAAATGGATTTAAGATAGCAGTTAACATTTTAAACCTTGGGCGTATTAAGTTGGCTGGTGCTGCTATTGGTGGTAGTAAAGTAACAGTTACAAAAGCTGTTGAATATGCAAACGAGCGTAATCAATTTGGAAGACCTATTTCTAAATATGGAGCTATCAGATATAAATTAGCGGAACAGGCAACTCGTATTTATGCTTCTGAATCTGCGATATACAGAGCAAGTGAAAATATAGAAGACGCCACAAAAGCATTGATAGCAGGAGGAATGGATGAGGCAAAAGCAAAATTAAAAGGGGTGGAACAATTTGCTGTGGAAGCAGCTATATTAAAAGTACACGGCTCGGAAGTGTTGGATTATGTGGTGGATGAAGGTGTTCAGATTTATGGTGGAATGGGATACAGTGCCGAAGCTCCTATGGACAGAGCATATCGTGATGCACGTATTAATAGAATATTTGAAGGCACAAACGAAATCAATCGTATGTTGATTGTAGATATGATGCTGAAACGCGCTATGAAAGGCGAATTGGATTTGATGACTCCTGCACAAAAAGTAGCTGCTGAATTAATGAGTATACCAAGTATGGATGTACCTGATGATACTCTGTTTGCAAAAGAAAAACATTATATCATCAATTTTAAGAAAGCTGTTTTGATGGTTGCTGGTGCTGCTGTGCAAAAGTTAATGCAGAGTTTAGCTAAGGAACAAGAGGTGTTGATGAGCATTGCCGATATGATGATTGAAATTTATGTTAGCGAATCTGTTTTGTTACGTGCAGAAAAGTTAGTGAGCATACGTGGTGAAGAGGCGTGCAAAGAACAAATTGCGATGATGCGTGTTTACTTAAACGATGCGTCCGATAACATTTATAAATCAGGAAAAGAATCGGTGAATTATTTTGCTGCAGGTGATGAACAACGTATGATGATTACTGGTTTAAAGCGTTTTACCAAAGTTGATTCCTTTAATTCGGTGGAAGCACGCCGTACTGTTTCTGCAAAATTGATTGCGGAGAATAAGTATTGTTTTTAGAAATTTTCTCGCAAAGACACAAAGAACGCAAAGTGTTTAATTAATAAATCCTTTGCGTTCTTTGTGTCTTTTCGAGAAACAAAACCTCAAATGGATATTCACAAAGCACATTATTCTTCTCCCATCGGAACTATTGAAATTACAGGGAATGAAGAAGGTATTATCTCCGTGTATTTTATTGATGCCACAAAAAATACTTCTACCAAAATTCATTCTTCTTTAAAAGATGGCGTTACTCAACTGGATGAATATTTTAATAGCAACCGCAAGCTATTTGATTTAAAACTTAATCCCGAAGGCACTGAATTCAGGAAGAAAGTATGGGATAAGCTGGTGAAGATTCCGTACGGTAAAACAAAATCATATTTAGATATTGCCAAACAAATGGGTGATGCAAACGCTAACCGAGCAGTAGGCAATGCAAATGCAAAGAACCCCATCTCTATTATTGTGCCTTGCCATAGAGTGATTGGAAACTCTGGCGATTTGGTTGGTTACAGTGGTGGTATGTGGCGAAAGGAGTGGTTATTAAATCACGAAAACAGTGTGGTGTTTGGTAAACAAACATCTTTATTTTAGATATTTGAATCTCATATCTCACATCTTTAGATAGCTTTCATTTTATTTCCTTTCGCATCGTGTGTTACTTCTGCCAGTCCGAGCTTTTCCATAAGTGGTGGAACGTACATTCCGAATCTTCCTCTCAATCCTTTTTTTAAACCATACCAACCTTTCACAGGGTTTTTTTCTGACCGTCCCCACGCTTCCACAGTACCTTCTTTCGCAGGTTTCTGTTCATCAGCACTGCCGAGTTCCATCCAGTCGCCGTGCTTTTTTAGCATAGTGTGTAAATCTGCAAGACAACGGTAATCGTAGTGCAACACTGTTTTACCAACTGTGCAAACCAATATTTCTTTTCCATCTTTCACATCTTTGTGCATCGTAAAATCAGATGATAACGGTGGTGTTTTCAGTACCCACGGACTTTCCTTTGTTCCAAGTTCTTTTGCCATTTTGTTTTTATTTATTTTTAATGAAGTACAAATGTAATTTTTATTCTTTAAAACAAAAAAGAGGGGCGATAAAATCGCCCCTCTTTTTTATCCACTAAATTAACTAGTGAATTAATGAACCAATAAATTAATTTATTGAACCACCACTTTTCTAGTCATCATTTTTCCTTCTACTTGCATAGAAAGGAAATAAATTCCTTTGCTTAAATCTTTAATTTCTACATCATAAGTAGCCATTCCCTTAAATGATTTAGCATTTATTGTTTTTACTGTTTTACCCAACACGTTAACAATAGAAGCACTTTCCACTTCCATATTTGTAATTAAGTTTATCGTAATAACATCTGATGCAGGGTTTGGATATACTGTAAACACCTCATCAATGCTGTATTGGTTGATGCCTGTATTGTTAAATGTAGCTGATTGAGCTGAACAACCGTTCGCATCAGTAATTACTACATAATAGAACCCAGTACCAGTCATTGTAAGGAATTGTGACGTAGCCCCTGTTATAGCACTTCCGTTTAAATACCATTGGTAAGTAGTTGCTGTGCTTGATTGTAACACGTTAACATTTGGGGTAATTGTAGGAACTACTGGTGTATTTACAGTTACTGCATAAGTAGCAGCAGTGCTTGTGCCACACGCATTAGTTGCAGTTACGGTAATGTTACCACTTGTAGAACTAGCAACAGGCATAATACTATCAGTAGTAGAAGTTCCCGTCCAGCCGCTTGGCATAGTCCAGTTATAACTTGTAGCGCCAGTTACAGCAGCTACATAATATTCATTCATACTTCCAGAACAAATAGGAGAAACTCCTGTAATAGCACCCGGTGTTGGTGGAGCAGTGTTAAATGCAACTGCCAATGTTTGTGGCGCACTTGCACAAGAACCGTTGTTTGCAGTAACAGTGATTGTTCCACCAGCACCTGCAGCTAATGCAGTAATTGAATTAGTACCTGCACCTGAAGTAACAGACCATCCAGCAGGAACTGTCCAAGTATAACCTGTAGCACCAGCTACTGAACCAATTGAATATGTTTGAGTACTACCTGTACATACAGTAACGCTTCCTGTAATTGTTCCCGGTTGTGCAGGAACCACGTTTACAGTAACAGCTAAAGTAGTAGCAGCACTTGTTCCGCAAGAGTTTGTAGCAGTTACAGAAATAGTACCACCAACAGTACCTACAGTTGTAGAAATAGTATTGGTAGTAGAAGAACCTGTCCAACCACCTGGCAATGTCCAGTTATAAGATGTAGCACCTGTAACAGCACCAACTGTGTATGATTCTGTAGCAGCTGAACAAACTGTAGTGTTACCACCAATGCTTCCTGGTGCAGCTGGTGGAGTGTTTACAACCACTGCCAGAGTTTGTGCAGGGCTGCTACACTGACTGTTATTAGCAGTAACCTGAATATTTCCGCTTAATCCGGCAACACCTGTAATAGATGTAGTAACCGAGAAACCTGTCCATCCACTAGGGAATGTCCAAGTATAGTTTGTAGCACCAGCCACAGCAGCTATTGAATATGGTTGAGAACTACCAACACACATTGTAGTTGCTCCAGTAATTACTCCCGGCATTGCAGGGCTTGTGTTCACCGTTAAAGTTGCACTTGAAGCTGCTGATGTTCCGCAACCATTAGAAGCAGTAACCGAAATAGTTCCTCCTGCAGAACCAGCAGTTGCTACAATTGAATTTGTTGATGATGTTCCTGTCCAACCTCCTGGCAACGACCAGTTGTATGAAGTAGCTCCTGCTACAGCACCTACTGAATACGTATTAGTTGCAGACGAACAAACTGTTGTACTTCCTGTGATAGAACCTGGAGCAACTGGAGCAGCACTGCTTACTGTTACGTTTAATGATTGTGAAGGACTTGTTCCGCAAGAGTTAGAAACTGTTACATAAATAGTTCCGCTTAATGTACCTGAAGCAGTAATTGTATTAGTAGTAGAAGAACCTGACCATCCCGAAGGCAATGTCCAAGTATAACTCGTAGCTCCTGCTACTGGTGCTACCGAATATGTTCCTGAAATACCAGAACACACAGCAACACTTCCATTAATAACTGTTGGTTGAGTAGGTGTTGCATTTACTGTAACAGCTAATGATTGCACCACACTTGTACCGCAATCGTTTATTGCAACTACAGTTACTGTACCAGTTGTACCTGCTAATCCTGTTATGGAATTGCTTGAAGAAGCACCAGCCCATCCCGAAGGTAATGTCCAGTTGTAACTAACTGCTCCTGCAACAGGAGAGATAGAATACGTTTGAGTTGTTCCAGAACAAATAGTAGTGTTTCCGGTTATCGCTCCCGGTTGCGCTGGTGCCGAACCTAAAGAAACTACAAGTGTTTGAACTGGTGAAGTACCGCAAGCATTAGTAGCAGAAACTGATACAGTTCCACCATTAGCACTTGTTAAAGCTGAAATACTGTTTGAAGTAGAACTTCCGCTCCATCCTCCTGGCAATGTCCAGTTGTAAGTTGTAGCACCTGCAACAGGAGTAATAGAATATGTTTGAGTTTGTCCCGGACAAATACTTACTGCTCCTGTTATTGCACCTGGTTGTGCAGGTGTTGAACCAAGCGTTACGCTTAATGTTTGTGCTGCTGATGTACCGCAAGTGTTAGAAGCAGTAACGGAAATAGTTCCTGCATTTGCTCCTGCTGTAGTGTTAATGCTGTTAGTAGTAGAACTTCCGCTCCATCCTCCTGGCAATGTCCAAGTATAAGATGTTGCACCGGCAACTGCCGTTACAGAATAAGTTCCTGCTTGTGAAGGACAGAAAGTTGTACTTCCTGCAATTCCTCCTGGTTGTGTTGGTACTGTATTTACAGTAACGTTAGCTACCGATTGAGTACTTGAACCACACGCATTGTTAGCAGTTACTGTTACGTTTCCGCTGTTTGCACCTGCTGTTGTAGAAATACTTGTTGTTGTAGAAGAACCTGACCAACCACCTGGCAATGTCCAAGTATATGATGTTGCTCCTGCTACTGATGATATACTGTATGTTTGAGCAACGCCTTGACAAACAGTTAAGTTTCCAGTAATCCCTCCTGGCTGCGTAGGAACCGGATTTACAGTAACAGAAAGCGTTTGTGTAGCACTTGTACCACAAGCATTTGTTGCAGATACCATAATGGTTCCGTTGCTTGCTCCCACAGTTGCTGATATTGAATTTGTTGTTGATGAACCACTCCATCCTCCTGGCAATGTCCAGTTATAAGATGTTGCGCCTGCAACTGCTGTTATTGAATAATTTTGAGAAGTAGTTTGACAAACAGATGTATTTCCTGTAATAGCTCCTGGTTGTGTTGGTGCAGTTGCAATAGTTACAGCCAAAGTTGTTGGTGCACTTGTTCCGCAACCATTAGTTGCAGTAACTGTTATTGCTCCACCTATTGCTCCTGATGTTGCAGTTATTGAGTTTGTTGTTGAAGAGCCTGACCATCCGCTTGGCAATGTCCAAGTATAAGATGTTGCACCTGAAACGGCAGCAATAGAATATGTATTAGATGTTCCTTGACAAACTGAAGTAGTACCAGTTATAGAACCTGGTGCTGTGGGTGCAGAGCAACCAAATACCGGCTCAATCATTAGTCTTGCATCTACTACTCCGCTGAAATCAGCCCACGTATTTGCACCTGTAGGTGTTTGGTAATAAAACTTTGTTAAACGAACTGGTGTTTCAATTTGGTCCGACATTGCCATATTTACTGTTCCTTCCTGTGTTAAACCAACATAAAAACCACCATTAACTGCAACAGCTGGGCTAACGGTAATAGGTGTAATACCTACAATAGAAGTATAACTTGTAGAAGAATAAAGCAATGTTCCTGGTGTTCCGCCTGCTCCTGCAGCATCCCAAATATTAACATGGCAAGGTTGCCCTGCTACGTTGTTATTAGCATTTACACTTGTGATAGTAGTGGCAGAACTGGTATTAAATTTTACTGCAATATCTCCTGTTGCACCATTAAAACCTACTCCATTAGCCACTGTAGCTCCGTAAGCATAATTATATGAATTTGTATTTACTGTTTGCGTAACCGAAACGCTGTTACCAGCTATTATGGCATCTGCCGGAACGGATACAGTTACCGTATTAGTACCTGCTGTATTTGAAGTATAACCTGCAAAGGTTACAATGGTAGATGCACCGGCAGCTAAACTTGCAATAGTTTGAGTGTTAGTAAACGCATTATCACCTGTTACATTTAAATATACTACTTTATTAGTAAGTGTTGTGTTTCCTGTGTTAGTAATATTTGCAGTTACTACGTGAGGATTAATATATGGTTTTGCTATAGTTCCTAATGTATATACGTTAGAAACTGTTGCATCACTTGAAGTTGTATTAGAAGTATATGAGTACGTATCTACTCCTATATAATCAGAATTAAGACCTACCTGACCTCCGTTTGTTACATAATATCTAAAAGCAACTCTACCGGAAGTTGGTCCGCCTAATCCGCTTATAGTAATGGTGTATTGTGTCCATACTGCTGGGTAAACTGTTGTACTTAAAGTTGGATTAATTTCTAATAATAAAGTAGTAAAATCTCCCACAGCAGCCGAACCTACGCCAGCATTTAAACTTGCACCATTTCCGCTGAAACGCACTTGCAAATTATCAGGATAAGTAGCTGGGTTTGCTATTACTCTTGTGTAAAAAGAAACAACATCACCGTTGTTAAATATCCGGTTAGGAGTAAATAACCAAACGCTTAATGTTCCGGCAGCTGTTGTTGATGAATCTGCCTGAAAATCAGCGGCAACATAGGAACTGTCGGTTCCTGCTTGTGCTATAAAAGTAGTGGCGGGCACACCTTTAATCCAGCTAGATGTGGTGCTGGCGTTATCACTGTTGTTGGTAGAATACCAATCTACCAATGCGCCTAAGTTTTCGAACCCCTCTGTGAACGATTGTGCCTTTGCTCTGCTTTGCACTCCGCAAACAATTAATAAGGCAATAAATAATTTAATAATGTAATTTGTTTTCATTGTTTTGTTTTTTGTTTTTTGATTTGTTTTTAATTGATTTGATTGTTTTGTTTTTTAA
>CAILDT010000186.1 GCA_903833025.1 uncultured Bacteroidota bacterium
CGCATGCGATTAAATGGACTTTCAAATTTGAGAATATTACCTGAACCAGAAATTGAACAGGAAGAACAAGAAAATTTATCTGACCAAGAGAAAAATGAAGAAGAAAACAAATATAAATTGGTCGAAAAGTTTCACGAGTTAAAATTTGATGGCGCAAATGCTAATGTAAATATTGTTTCCGAAAATGAGGTGAGTAATTATTATTCTTATGGCGATGCTAAAAGCGCAAATAACAAAGAAACAATAATAGCACACGCATATAAAAAAATAACGTATAAAAATATTTATCCTAATACAGATATTGTATTCGAATTTCCAAAGGATGAGACAGGCATTGAATATTCTATAATTCTAAATCCCGGCGCGGATATAAACAATATTAGAATTTCTTTTCCGGGCAAAGAACATTTTAGTTTAATAGATAATAGAATCGAAATAGAGTCTTCATTTGGTAAAATAACACATTACCAGCCGAGTGCATATTTATTAAATAACAAAACAAAAATACCAAGTAACTTTATTATAAAAGAAAACCAAATTAGCTTTCAACTCGCAAATTATAACCGTACTCAAACTTTAATAATCGACCCTTGGACAGTATCACCCAACTATGGAACCACCTATGCCAGTGCCTTTGATGTGGATTATGATAACCAAGGAAATGTGTATGCTTATGGCGGGGTTGGTCCTTTTGAATTGATGAAATATGATTCCACTGGTGCGCTTGTATGGACTTATACATCACCTTTTTTATATAATCTGCAATATTATGGCGATTTTGCTGTGGATAGAAATTCAAATAACATTTATTTGGTTGAAGGGTTTAACACAGGTACAGGTGCTCAAGCAGTTAAAATTAATTCTTCTGCAAGTCAACTGGCTACATTTGGCGGCAATCCTCAACTTAGAGAAATGTGGAGAATAGCCATAGGTAAGTGTAATGATAATATTATTATTGCAGGTGGAGGAACTTCTTCACCGAGTTATCAAACCTGTTATTTAGATACTAATCTTGTAGCAACCACTCCTGTTCAGTATATCCCAACCACGGATTGTTGCCACGATGCTGGTTTATTAGCATTAGATAATTATGGAAATGCTTACGAGCTCACCAGCCGAAGATCTGGTGATACGATTTTTAATAATACTCTTGTAAAACTTCCTGTACCTGCTTTATCACCAATAATATATAGGGTGCCTTCATACTATGCAACTAAGGAAGCTTCGAGTATGCTTTATTATCAGAGCGCAGGTGCCAGTTCATCTAATGGATTTAATGGCATAACCACATCAGGCACATTTGTATATACCTACGATGGTTATGTATTAAAAAAATGGGACGGACCAACAGGAAATCTTTTAGTGTATAAAAGAATTAGCTATCCTCAAAGTGGTGATTCCGCATCAATATATTGGGGTGGGCTTTCAGCAGATGATTGTGGAAACTTGTTTTTAGCTAATGATATGTACGTGCAACAATATGATGCTAATTTGAATCTGGTAAATACCTATACTATGCCAGGGTCGATAACGGATGTTAATATTTCAAATAGCGGCACTTTATATGTTTGCGGACAAGGTTTTCTATCTGCTATTTCTCCCTCAAATATTATTAATTGTCAAAATAGTGGTACTATATCACTCACGGCAACTACAATAAATGAAACTTGTACTACACCTGGTGCAGCAACAACTGTTGTTTCGGGTGGCAATCCACCATACAATATTGTTTGGAATACAATTCCACCACAATATGGATTCAACATTTTTAATGTGCCAGCAGGAGTTTATATTGCAACAATTACCGGAAGTGGCTGCCATTCGCAAGCGGTGCAAGATACTGTTACTATTGGTTCTGCAGGAGGCATAATGGCAACTTCCAACTCTTCAAATGCTACTTGTGGAAACAATGATGGAACAGCTACCTGCACAGTAACGGCTGGAAATCCTCCTTATTCCTATTTATGGTCGGATGGACAAACAGCTCAAACCGCAACAGGTTTATCAGTTGGAGTTTATACTTGCATTATTACTGATAGTATTGGCTGTATAAGTACGCGGACGGTAAATATTAATTCAGTTAACACCGTAAGTTTATCGTATACAACCACTCCAACTGTTTGCAACTCAAATAACGGAAGTGCTACTATAAATGCAACAGGAGGAAATGCCCCTTATTCTTATCTTTGGTCGAACGGACAAACTACACAAACGGCAAACAACTTTGCGAGTGGAATCTGTTATTGTGTGGTTACAGATAGTGTGGGTTGTGCCCAACTGCAATATATAACTATTGTTTCTTCTAACCCTCTTTCTTTTTCTATAACCACTACACCAAGCAACTGTGTTCTTAATACAGGAACTGCAACAGTAGTTGCAAATAATGGCATCCCTCCATATAGTTATAGCTGTAGCAATGGTCAGGATAGCGTAACAGCTACCGGGCTTGCACTTGGGCTTGTAACTTGTACAGTTACCGATAGCAATGGTTGTGTAGAAACGCAAAGCACCATAATTCCTCAATACACTTATTCCACAGTAACACAATCTACATTAGGGAATCCTCATTACATCTGTAATACCCCGTTTTTATTAACTGGCGGAAGCCCCGCAGGAGGGGCATATTCGGGGGATGGGGTGAGTTCAAATATATTTAATCCGTCAGTAGCAGGTCTTGGTTCGCATACCATAACATATTCATATACGGAACCCAACGGTTGTGTTGCCTATGCATATGTAACCATATTTGTGGTTGCCTGCAGTACTGTTGGAATAAACGAAAATAATAATTTAAACAACGTAACAATTTCCCCCAACCCCTTCACTTCCCAAACAACAATTTCTTTTTCAGAAGAACATACTTCGGCAGGCTCAGCAACCCACACTATTATTATAACTGATGTACTTGGCAAAGAAATAAAAACTACCATTCTTAGTGGAGCGAGGAATCTCATCATAGAAAAAGGAGAGATGAGTAATGGAATTTATTTTGTAAGGATAGAAACTACAGATGCTTCGACAGGCTCAGCAACCAATGTGGTGAATAGAAAGATAGTGGTGCAGTAAAAGTTACAGATAACAAATGAACCATTAAAATAAGTACCTTTGTAAAAAAAAGCTATGGAAGCAATAATTAGAACAAATGACAAGGAGGCATTTAATTCTCTTGTTCAATTTTTAAAAACTTTAAATTTTGAAGTGGAGACGAAAGAGAAGAAAAAAGCATCCGCAAAATCGCATAAACAAAATGATTTTTCGGAAGCCGTTAAATTCTGGAATTCAATACAGGTAGATATGAGCAATTTTAAGTTCGACAGAGAGGAGGCAAATGAAAGATAAAATATTTGCTGATTCAAATATTGTAGTATATGTTTTTGATAAAAAAACAACAAAACAAACAATATCAAGAGAAATTATTAAAGCACAGCCTGTTATTTCATCACAAGTAATAATTGAATCCTTAAATGTTTGTATAAGGAAATTAAAATTTTCAAAAGAAAAAGCTTATAAAAACTCTTTGCTTCTTTTTAAATTCTGCGAATATCATTCTCTTGAAACATCTACTTTTATTAAAGCATATTCCATTTCAGAAAAATATGGATATACCCATCTTGATTCATTAATCATCGCTTCATCTCTTGAAGCGGAATGTTCTGTTCTTTATACCGAAGATATGCAGCATAATCAATTGATTGAGAAAAAACTCCGAATTATTAATCCTTTTTTATAGTCCCAAAAATAATTCCTCTTATTAATGATTCCATCATTTATTATTTTGTAGTTTTGCGCACTTTTTAAAAACGCCTAAATGTCAATTGACCATCGGTACACGCACAAACTATCCAAAGCAGGGCTTCTTGTTACTTTAGGAATTATTTTTGGCGACATCGGTACTTCTCCGCTTTATGTATTAAGTGCCATAGTTGGTGATAAACCAATAGATATTGAAACCATAAAAGGTGGCTTATCCTGTATCTTCTGGACACTTACTTTACAAACCACTTTAAAATACGTAATACTTACATTAAGAGCAGATAACAAAGGTGAAGGTGGAATATTTTCGCTGTATGCACTTGTACGTAGAGCAAAAATAAAATGGTTATTGTTACCTGCAATTATTGGTGGTAGTGCTTTATTAGCCGATGGTATTATTACTCCTCCCATCTCTGTTGCCTCTGCTATTGAAGGTCTCCGCGACTTAAATCCTTACATCAAAACAGTACCTATTGTTATTGCGATACTTTGTGGTTTGTTTTTTATACAACAATTCGGAACTAAATTTATCGGTAAGTTTTTCGGTCCGGTAATGCTGGTGTGGTTTTTAATGTTGAGCATTTTAGGAGTAACCCAGATATTTACTAATGTAGATGTGCTTACTTCTGTAAACCCTTATTATGGATATAGATTATTGTTTTGCCACCCAAGCGGCTTCCTTATATTAGGTGCTGTGTTCCTTTGTACTACAGGTGCAGAAGCACTCTATTCCGATTTAGGACATTGTGGCAGAGAGAATATTCGCATCTCGTGGATATTTGTAAAAACGGCTTTACTTTTAAATTACTTCGGACAAGGTGCTTGGCTGATAAGCAAAGCAGGCACTACATTAGGCAAGGTTAGTCCGTTTTATGGTATAATGCCGCCGTGGTTTGTACCCATCGGAATTGTAATAGCTACAATGGCAACAATAGTGGCAAGTCAGGCGTTAATAAGTGGCTCGTTCACTTTGATAAACGAAGCAATGCGATTAAACTTTTGGCCCAAAGTAAAAGTAAAATACCCATCCGATTTTAAAGGACAACTATATATTCCATCTGTTAATTGGCTATTATTATCGGGCTGTATAGCAGTAACACTTTATTTTCAAGAATCAGAAGGAATGCAGGCAGCTTATGGGCTTGCAATAGTACTCACTATGTTAATGACAACTACTTTGCTCACTTATTATATGATAATAAAACGATACAATAAAATATTTATTGTAACCGTATTTTCAACCTACTTAATCATCGAAAGTTCGTTCCTTATTGCAAACCTGCATAAGTTTACACACGGCGGCTGGATAACTTTAATGATAGCATCTGTGCTTATAATAACAATGTTAGTATGGTATTATGCACGTAAAATTAGAAACCGATATGTGGAGTTTGTAAAGCTGAAAGATTACCTAACAGTGCTCGAAGATTTGAGCAAAGATTTATCGGTACCAAAATATTCAACCCACTTGGTTTACCTTACCAGTGCCGATAACAGAGAGGAAATAGAATCGAAAGTAATTTATTCGATAATGCAAAAACAACCAAAACGTGCCGATATATACTGGTTTGTACACGTGGATGTGGTGGATGAACCGTATAGAATGGAATATAAAGTAAGCGAATTTATTCACGATGATGTTATCCGCATTGATTTCCGTTTAGGTTTCCGTGTTGCTCCACGCATCAATTTAATGTTCCGCAAAGTGGTGGAAGATATGGTGAAGAATAAAGAAGTGGATATTACCAGCAGATACAAATCATTAAACAAAAACAATATCATTGGCGACTTTAGGTTTATAGTAATAGAGAAATTTCTTTCTTACGAAAATGAATTACCTCTAATAGAAAGGGTTATTCTCGATATTTATTTCTTCTTGAAACATTATAGTTTATCCGAAGAAAAAGCATTTGGATTAGATACCAGTTCGGTAACTGTGGAAACAGTTC
>CAILDT010000187.1 GCA_903833025.1 uncultured Bacteroidota bacterium
GTTAAAGGGGTTTTAGGGCTTGCATAGTTGGTACAATCCCTACTACTATAAAGGGGATTTTAGGGGGTTTCACTCCCTACGAGGAGCACATTTCACAACCAATATTTTCTGTTGTTGGTGATTGAGGCGCATGTGTCTGCGGAGGTACTATAGTAAATTGCTGGGCTTGATGCTTGGCTTTTCGTCTTAAATAATAAATACCCGTTTTCAATCCTGCTTGCCAAGAATAAAAGTGCATAGAGGTCAGAGTTTTATAATCCGGATCTTCCAGCCATAAATTCAAACTCTGGGATTGACAAATATAAGGTCCGCGGTCAGCCGCCATATCTATTAGATGTTTCATCGGCATTTCCCAGACGGTTTTATATTTTTCTTTTAAATGCGGAGAGATGTCGTTTAGTTGTTGCACACTGCCTTTATTCAGAATAATATTATCTTTCACTGTTTCATTCCAAAGACCGAGTTCTAAAAGTTCTGCCATTAAATATTTATTTGGCAAGACAAATTCCCCAGCATTCGTCCGGCGGGAATACAAGTTGCTCGTAAACGGTTCAAAACATTCATTGCTGCCAAGAATTTGTGATGTAGAGGCCGTAGGCATGGGTGAAACCAAAACAGAATTACGTAAACCATAAGTCGTAATTTCTGCCTTAAGTTGGGTCCAATGATATACAGGGCAATTATACCTATTTTCTGGCTGCACATGCTGATGCCCTGTCCACATATCAAACTGTAAAATGCCTTTGGATGCCGGACTACCCGGAAAAGAACTATACGCACCCATTTGAGTGCCTTCTAAATTAAAAAGCTCGGCGGGAATAGGCATGTGCTCTTTTATCAACTCATCACTGGTAGCTTCTGCCGTATATTCCCGGCTAGCGGTTTCTAATTTGCTATAGAGCTGCAAATTTGCGACATCTACATTCTTAAATATCTTTTGCTGATATTGCGCAAAGAGTTTCATAGAGGTATAACGGTCTCTGGCAATTTCCATAGAACTTTCTAAGGACGCATGATAAATCGTTTCAAAGATGAGTTTGTTAATGGTCTTGGCTTCATCGCAAGTAAAAGAGAGATTCATCAGAACAAACACATCGGCTAAACCTTGAACACCAATACCGATTGGCCGATGGAGTAAATTGCTCAGCCTTGTTTTTTCCGTTGGATAAAAGTTCACATCAATAACTCGATTCAAATTAAAGGCAATAACTTTTACGACTGCATGGAGCTTCTCATAATCAAAAGTTTTATCTTCTAGCTTAACAAATTTCGCTAAACCAATACTGGCTAAATTGCAGACCGCCGTTTGCTCATCGTCGCTATACAATATTACTTCGCAACATAAATTTGACGACTTGATAACACCTAAATTCTGCTGGTTACTTTTTTGATTCGCCGCATCTTTATAAAGAAGGTAAGGTGTACCTGTTTCCATCTGACTATCCAAGATTTTAAACCAAAGCGTGCGAGCTTTTATGGTCTTATTCGATTTGCCTTCCTGACAATACTTTTCATACAAGGCTTTGAAATCCGCACCATAACAGTCAGCTAAACCCGGACACTTATGAGGGCAAAAGAGCGACCAATCTTCGTCGTTTTTCACTTTCTCCATAAAGAGGTCCGGTAGCCAAAGCGCATAAAAAAGGTCTCGGGCGCGCATCTCTTCGTCGCCGTGATTCTTCTTCATGTCTAAAAAATCTTCTACATCCGCATGCCAAGGTTCTAAGTAAATGGCGAAACTGCCGTTACGTTTCCCACCGCCTTGATCTACATAACGTGCAGTCATATTGAAGACTCGTAACATCGGGACTAAGCCATTACTAATGCCGTTGGTGCCGTTAATATGGGTTCCAGACGCACGAATATTATGGACATGCAGACCAATGCCGCCGGCCCATTTGGATATTTTGGCACAATCTTTCAAGGTGTTATAGATACCCTCAATACTATCGTCGGACATGCCGAGTAAATAACAAGAGCTTAATTGCGGATGATTAGTTCCAGCATTAAAGAGCGTCGGGGTTGCATGGGTGAAATATTTTTGCGAGAGTAAATCGTATGTTTCTTTTACTCGGGAGAGATTGTTGTCGTGAATTCCAATCGCCACTCGTAACCACATATGCTGCGGTCGCTCAATGATTTTCTTTCCTATTTTCATCAGATAAGCTCGCTCTAATGTTTTGAACCCGAAATAGTCAAATAAATAATCTCTCGTATAAGCTAAAATTTCTTGAAAGAAGACTTTATTTAATTGACTAATGCGCCAAGTATCAATATGAATTAAAGGTTTATGTTCCCCATGGACATCTCTAAACTGATAAAGTTGGTCCA
>CAILDT010000188.1 GCA_903833025.1 uncultured Bacteroidota bacterium
ATAAAGTGTCTTTTTCATTTTTAATTCAAATTATTTGCAACTTCCTGTAAAATATTTTGCTGCTTCTATGCCTAGTTCCACAGCTTTTTTCCAATCGGCACAAGAGCCATCATCATCGCGAAGCATTTCTTTTGCAATTCCTCTGTTCATGTATGCGTAACCATATTTTGGATTCAAATTAATTGCTTTGCTACAATCTTCAATGCTTCCTTTGTAATCTTTTAGTTTAAATTTTGCTACTGCGCGATTATTGAAAGCATATTCATAATCTGGTCTTAACTTTATTGCTTTATCAAAATCTTCAATAGCGGCATTATAATCACCAGCATCATACTTTGCACTTCCTCTATTATTATAAGCTATGTAATAATCTTTTTTATGATTTATTGCTTCTGTATAATCACCTATAGCACCTGTAAAATCTCCTTTTTTGCGTTTCACACTTCCCATATTATTATATGCAAATGCCATATCCGAATTTGCTACCAGCGAATTTTTATAATCCTTTATCGCTCCATCCAAATCATTTAATTTACGTTTCGAACTTCCTCTATCATTAAAAGCGTAAGCGTAATCTGGCTTATATTTTATGGCAGAAGTAAAATCCTCTATAGCTCCCCTATAATCTTCATTTTCAAATTTAATCCCCCCCCTGTAATAATATGCCTGAGCATAATCTATTTTTAATTCAACCGTTTTTGTGTAATCGGCTGCTGCTTCTTTTTTCTGATTAAGTTCGTATTCCGCTTGTCCTCTGCTGAAATAGCTATCTGGTTTTTGAGCAAAAGTTAATGCTTTATTAAAATCTTCAATTGCACTTGTATAGTTTTTCATTTCAAATTTGGTAGTGCCTCTATTATAATAAGCACGTTCGAAATCGGATTTTAGTGCAATGGCATCTGTAAAATTTTTTAATGCGCTCTGAAAATTTTTATTTTTGAAATCACCAATACCTTTGTTATAAAGCTTTTCGACTACTTGGGTACTGTCGTCCAATATTTTTGCTTTTACAGTATCGGTTTGTGCAATACTTATTTTATTTAGCGCGAATAAGAAAAAGAGGAAGAAAATAAATTTATTTGCCATAATAAACAGGGTCGCCAATGAGGGGTTCTATGTCTTTTTTAAATCGTTCTATAATTGCACTTTCTTCTGAGGTAATAGGCGGGTAAGCTTTTGCAATTTTTATCATCACACTAATAAATGTTTGTTTTAATTCAGGACTTAAATAATGACTGTTTATTTTTATCTCATTCATCGCCCATTTGTAAGTAGTTTCAATATCGGCTTTGTGTTTTTCCATCACCTGAAAAATAATATCTGCCACATCAAAATCATAATCCTTACATCTTAATTCGGCTTCTACGATGGAATGAAATTTCTTTTTTTCTTCTTCCTGCATCTCGCCATCGGCAAGTGCTACCGTATATGCAAGTTCGCCTATGGCTAAATGCAAAGATTGTAAAGGGCTCATCGACATTGTGTTTTTAATTTATTTGTTTAGAAGGAAATCTTTTTTCTTTCCAAATTTTTAATTTCGCATTTATTTGTTTTCTGAAAAAAAAATATCCTCCAAAAATTAATGCAACATAAGGTATTGCCATCAAATAAAGTATTCCCATATTCAAATTTGAACCTATCGAACCTCCATTTTTCAAATCACTTTCTACTGATGTTTTACACATCGCACACTGCGCAACTGAATTTGTATTGCAAAAAATTATCAGTGCAACAATCAACAGAAATAATAGTTGTTTTTTCGTTTTCATTCTTGTTTTTCTATTCAAAAATACAAATTAATTTAAATAATAAGGCGAAATCATTAAATACACTACAACCCCAGTTATAGTTACATATAACCAAATAGGGAAACTCCAACGCGTTAATCTTTTATGTTTTTTAATATACATTTCTCCGTTTTGTTGTTGTGTTTTTAATCCGTAGTAAAACGATAATAATACAAGTGGCAAAACCAATGCCGCCAAAATAATATGACTGTATAATAAAATTAAATAAAACGTGCGCAACGGGTTATCGCTCGGAAATCTTGTATCTTGTGCCAACCAGTGATATGTAATATAGCAGATTAAAAAGGTGGACGATAAACAAAACGTAATAATATTTAACTTTTTATGTACTTTAATATTTTGTTGTTTTATCATATATAAAGATAAAAGCAATAGCAAACTGCAAGTACCATTAATTAACGCATTTAATTTCGGCAGCTTATATACAAAGCTGGGTATCACTTCCGGCACTGGCAATATTTTTATTTTAAGTATTATTACTGTTATAAATACAAATATAGATACTCCAAGTATTATCCTAAAAACTGCTTTATCACTCATTTTCGTGTTTCTTTTTATTTTCATTAATATAATCTGCCGCAATCAACATTTTAATATCATCCAGCAAATTATTTATTTCTTTAATATTTCCACCGTCATAAATGCCACGTATGTGTTTTTGTTTATCTATTAACACAAGTTGCTCGGTATGTATTGTATCTGTTGCTATTTTAGTACCTTTTAAAATATTTAGCAGAAAACCGTTTTTTGCCAAATCCATTAATTTATTTTTATCTCCGGTTACAAAATTCCACATTTTATTATCTGCGTGCACCATATTTGAGTATGCTTTTAAAGCACCCACCGAATCCGTTTCAGGGTTATAACTAAACGAAACAAGCTGCAAAATATTACTTGCCCAAGCCGAATCTTTTTCTTGCACTCGCAACAATTCAGCAATTATTTTTTTTGATACAATAGAATTATCAGTAGTAGAAAAATAATTGGCAACATATATTTTCCCGTCCAGCGTTTTATCCGAAATCTTTTTTCCATCCTCATTCACAAATTCAAACGCAGGAACAGAGTGATAAATAGTATCCTTCCTCGTTTTTCCGGCAATTTTTTCACCAAAATAAGGTAGGTTAATAAAATGTGCCACTTTCCCGGTGCTTAACAGCACATAAAAAATCGAAGGAAACGTTAACAAAAAAAGCAGAATAATAATTTTTTTCTTCACCAGATTTTTTTTAATAGACCGTAAAAGTACAAACAAAAAAAGTCCCGCACCAAAAATGCGAGACTTTTTCAATTTAAAAATAAAATAAATAAACCTAATTATTTTTTAAGCGCATTTATTTTTTTAGCCAATTTCGATTTCAAATTAGCCGCCTTATTCTTATGAATAACATTTTTCTTAGCCAATTTATCCAACATCGAAATAACTTTTGGAAGCTTTTCCGACGCCGTTTTCTTATTTTCATCCTCTCTTAAATCCTTCAACGCATTACGCATTGTTTTCGCCTGATAGCGGTTTGTTAACCTTTTTGCATCGTTCGAACGAATTCTTTTGATACTCGATTTGTGATTTGCCATTGTCTTATTTTTTGTTTTTTAATTAATTTACTAATATTCCTTTTTTCGATTAGCCATTGTACTCTCTATTTTTAGTAGCCCGTAGGGGAATCGAACCCCTCTTTCCAGGATGAAAACCTGGCGTCCTAACCCCTAGACGAACGGGCCCAAACATAGTCCCCTTTTTTTGGGGAGCGCAAATGTACTTTAAAATTTGAATGTAGCAAAACATTTTTTGCTTTTACCCAACATTTAAAAGCCCAACCCATAGTTTGTTTTACGAAATAACCACCCAAATAGGTCGCTTTCGTCGCCTTGCCCACCTTTCACATTCGCATAACACTTTTTACACCCCATCTTAAAACAAAATAATTATTAAGTTAATTAATTGATTTATAATGTATTCATTCGTATTCTTCATTCATTCAGTAGCTTTACTAAGCTCCCCAGTAAGTTTACTGCCCATAATTCCCACCCCATTTCACCCTAATTAGCCCTACTGCCAATAGCAGTAAACCTACTCTCACCCTCCGTAAATCTCCTCTTTGGTAAAGTAGCTTTCCTACTTGGTTCAGTAACTTTACTCCTCGCACCAGTAAACCTACTCCCCCGCCAGTAAACATCCCAAAACCCCCATTCCACTTTTCACTCTAAAATATGTAGCCAATAAATTTAAATCCTTTCCAGTTATTAAATTTTCTTAATTGATACATTTAAAACTGCTAAAAAACATAGAAACTTTAGCAAAGCCACAAAGTTTATAATATATTTTTCTCCGCTACGCGAAATGAAGAATTAAAAGTAACGTACCACATGCGCCTCCGGCAGTCCGTGTGTCTTACACACGTTTTTTTACCCCCCTGCCAATTTTCAACAGTATCACATCGTCTAACTAAAATCATCATTATCCGCCTGAAACCTAAAACCCAACCGCTTCCCAGTCTTAATCTGCATCCCCTCCGTAGCGGTCTGCATATCCGCCACCGAAATCTCCTTAATCGAATCAAACGGCGGGGTAAACAAATCAAAATTCAAACAATACAAAATAGTACTCTCCAGTATCTGCTTAATCGCATCCTCATCAATCACACAATGCACAAAATCATTATACAAAAACCCCAACTGCCTCTTCCCCTCCACAAAATAATGATTCTCCTTATTCACAAACACGCGCCCAATAACATACCCCGAATCATTCACCCTATTATATGTAAACGAATCATTCAAAAAATTATACACATTAATAATCCCACAAAACGACCGCAAATGATCCTCCCTCACATAAGAAGTTTTCCAAACACTGTGCGACTTATCAAACTCAAAAATATTAGTATGCATACTAAAAATCAACAAATCGCCCGCCACCCTCAACTCAAACTCAAACGCACCCTTCTCCCTATAATCAATCACCACACGCTTATCAATAGCCACCGCCTCCTTCTTCAAATCAGCCGCCACCTTTTTTGCAATAGATTTAAAAACATTAAAAGCGTGCAACGTATTCGCATACACATCCTGCTTCAAACTCGATTTCTCTTTCAGAGTCTTAATAATCAACTCCCTTGGCGATAATTTTTCCATTGCTATTTTTTTATTTTTTAAATTCGTAAATATTCGTAATTCGTAACTTAATACGCCTTCGCAAACACCACCCGCTGCGCACTCGGCTTCCCACTATAAATACAAACACCTGCTTCCTGCTTATTATTTAAAGGAATACAACGAATAGTCGCCTTAGTCTCCTCCTTAATCTTCTGTTCCGTTTCCGCCATCCCATCCCAGTGAGCCATGACAAACCCCGGTGTTTCCTCAAGTATCCGTTTAAATTCCTCATAAGTATTTGCCGAATAAGTCTTCATCTCCCGCATCGCCATTGCCTTTTGAAACAAGTTATCCTGTATTTGCTGAAGCAGATGTTCAATTTTATTTTCAATATCCGCCCGCTGAAGCGTTTCTTTTTCCATCGTGTCGCGGCGTGCAACCTCCACCGTACCATTCTCCAAATCGCGGGCACCAATAGCAATCCTAATAGGCACACCCTTCAACTCATATTCAGCAAACTTCCATCCAGGGCGTTGATTATCTCTATTATCATATTTCACCGAAATACCTTTTGCCTCCATTGCCTTCTTCATTTTCGCCACCACTTCGTTAATTAATGTTAATTGCTCCTCTCCTTTATATATAGGCACAATAACTACTTGAAAAGGAGACAACTTTGGGGGCAATACTAACCCCTTATCATCCGAATGGCTCATAATCAAAGCACCCATCAATCGCGTGGAAACCCCCCACGATGTAGCCCAAACAAAATCCTGCGTACCTTCTTTAGTAGCAAACTTCACATCAAATGCCTTGGCAAAATTTTGTCCTAAGAAATGCGAAGTGCCTGCCTGCAACGCTTTTCCGTCCTGCATCAATGCTTCAATACAATACGTTTCTATAGCACCTGCAAAGCGTTCGTTAGCAGTTTTTATACCTTTAATAACAGGCATCGCCATCCATTGCTCCGCAAAATCAGCATACACATTTAGCATCTGCTCCGTTTCAGCAATAGCTTCTGCCGCCGTTGCGTGTGCAGTATGTCCTTCCTGCCATAAAAATTCGGTAGTTCTTAAAAACAACCGAGTCCTCATTTCCCATCTCACCACATTCGCCCATTGATTTATCAGCAACGGCAAATCCCTGTAACTCTGTATCCACCCACGATACGTGTTCCAAATAATAGTTTCCGATGTCGGACGGATAATTAATTCCTCATCCAACTTAGCTGTTTCATCTACTACTACGCTTCCATCTGGTGCCGTTTTTAAGCGGTAATGAGTAACCACAGCGCACTCCTTAGCAAATCCTTCTACGTGGCTTGCTTCTTTACTGAAAAAAGATTTAGGTATAAACAGCGGAAAATAGGCATTTACGTGCCCTGTATCCTTAAACATTTTATCCAACGCTTGTTGCATTTTCTCCCAAATGGCATATCCATAGGGCTTTATAACCATACAACCTTTTACAGCAGAATGTTCTGCTAAATCCGCTTTTACAACCAACTCGTTGTACCATTCCGAATAGTTATCCTCCCTGCTCGATAATTCTTTGCTCATATTTATTTAATTTGTGGTATAATCTTTGTAATTTTACAATCTGAAACTATTTAAAGAACGACAAAAATAGAAAATAAACCTTTTGATTAATCTTTTGTCAAACTAATAAAAATGAAAACATCCCTAAAAATAAAACATAATACGATGAAAACAACATTGATTATTTCGGCTTTTGCAATTATTGCATTGTCATCTTGTAACTCACCTAAAGGAGCAACCTCCACTAAGTACAACGATGATATTTATTACTCTTCTAAAGATGCTTCAGCAGATAAAGAAAAGCAACGCCTTGAAGCAGAAAACAAACGATTGAGAGATGAAAACGACCGTAAAACCGCTCAATTGGATGATTATACTCGTAACCAAAATCAGAGCCAGAACAACAACTCTAATCAAAGTACAAGCAATCAGGATAAAAACTACTCAACTGGTAATGGTTCTTATAATAACAGCAACACTACGGATGATTACTATAATCCAAACGCTAAAAGTAATACCTCTACTTATACCCAAGATGGTAGCGGAAATAATTACACTACCAATAATTATTGCGATAAACCATTTAATTATGATGATTATTATGATGACGAATACGCTGCTAGAATAAGACGTTTCCACAACAGTTGTGGTTCTTACGGTTATTATGATGATTATTATACCAATTCATATTGGTACAATCCAAACCCTTATTATTTTGGTTCTTCTATATATATGGGTTATAATTTTTGGGGACCAAGCTATTATTCTTACTCTTATTACCCAAGCAGTTATATGTATACAGGTATGGGTTGGGGATACGACCCATTCTATAGTCCTTATGGATATTACGGTTACAGCCCTTATATGATGGGTATGGGTTATGGTTACGGTTATTCTCCTTACGGTTATGGATATGGTTATGGAGCTTATAACAACGGTTATTGCGGAGGTGGTTACAGCAATAATTATTTCAATAGCTACGATAACAACAGTTATTACGGACCAAGAGGAACTACAAGCGGTGCAGGTGGTACTGGCAGAAGAACTACTCAACCTTCGTTAGGTAGTAAATATATTGCTTCTGTAGAATCAGAAACTCATAAGCCGTTTGAGCAAACAATGGGAAGAACTACTAATCCTCATTTGCTAAATACTACTGCGGCTGATTATTCTTCAAGAGGTGCTCTTAATAGAGGAAGTAATTATGAAAGACCTTCTTCTATAAATTCAAATAGCAGACCTATAGAAAATAGTGCAAGAGATTATAATAGCAAACCTGCGTATAACGGTAACTCTACACAACCAAGAGAACACGCACAGGATTATCAATCAAAGCCAAATAATAATGCTAGCAATAGTGGACGAAACGATTATTACGATAAACCAAAACCTCGTAATGAGAATAATAATTATCAGCAATCGCAACCGCGTAACGACCAACCAAGAAACGAGCAACAACAATCGCGCCCACGCAATGATGCGCCACGTGAGGAATCTCGCCCACATTACGTAGAGCCAAGAAGCAGTGGTGGAAGTTCATCTCCTCACTTTAGCGGCGGCGGAAATAGTGGTGGTGGTGGCGGAAGAAGTTCTGGTGGTGGTTCGAGCAGTGGAGGTGGTTCGCATAGTTCAGGTGGCGGTTCATCACACAGTTCTGGCGGAAGAAGATAGTCTCAAACAATTTCTTAAATTTTATATACAATGAAAAAGCTAATTATCTTAATAGGCATAGGCATAGTGTGTGCTAATGTTGCAAATTCTCAAAACGATGTGGACGCAATGCGTTACTCGCAACTTACTTTTGGTGGTACAGCACGCTTCGCTTCTATGGCGGGTTCTATGGGCGCTTTGGGTGGAGATATGTCGTGCTTGAGTTTTAATCCCGCAGGTATTGCGGTGTTTAGAAGAACAGAACTTTCGTTTACTCCTACCTTTGTTTCGCAAAGTACTTCTTCTACTTTTAACGGTTATAATTCGAGCGATAGTAAATTTAATCTTGGGCTTGGCAGCATTGGTATAGTGGCTGCTATTCCGTTGAAGCCAGAGAAAAGCGGAGGTTGGGAATTTTTTAATTTAGGGTTTGCTTACAATCAAACTAATAATTTTAATAATAGAATAAATGTTCAAGGGTATAACAAATCAAGCTCGTTGTTGGATAGTTATGTGTCAGCTGCAAATGGGCATACTTCTGCGGATTTTGATGCGTTTTCAACTAATTTGGCATATCAAACTTATTTAATAAACCCTGCTGGTGGCACGCAATATAGCCACGTGTTGCAACCTAACTATGGCGAATTGCAGCATAAACAGGTGGATATGAAAGGGTATATGGGCGAAGGGGTGTTGAGTGCCGGGGCTAATTATAAAAATAAAGTATTGGTGGGTGCTACTATCGGTATTGTAAAATTGAGATATAAGGAATCGAGCAGTTATACGGAGTCGTCTGATAGTACTGCCGGTTTTAGGTCGTTTACGTTAAATAATAGTTTGACAACTACGAGCACAGAAAGTTTCAATTTGAAATTAGGTGTTATTGTTAAACCGATTGATTGGCTTAGCATTGGTGCTGCTATTCATTCGCCGACGCAATTAACGCTTACAGATAAATACAGCAGCAGTATGACTTCGGATGTGGATACAAACGGGACTGCCTTATCTGGTTCGCAGGACTCGCCGAAAGGCACATTTAGCTATACTGTTACTACTCCTTGGAGAGCAATAGGAAGTGTTGGTTTTATCCTTAAAAAAAATGCGCTGATAAATGTAGAGTATGAATATGTTGATTATTCGTATGCACAATTACATTCTACTCCCAATGTTTTTTCGGATGTAAATAATACTATTCACAATAAATATACGGCAACAGGAAATTTAAGGGCGGGTGCTGAAATTAGGATGGACCCATTTGCTTTCCGTATCGGGTATGCTTATTATGGCAGTCCGTTTAAAGATGGCGATAATGCGAATGCCAACAGAATGAGCTATACTACGGGTGTTGGATATCGCCACAATAAATTTTTTATGGATTTGGCGTATGTATTTACAAAATATACGGAGTATAATTATTTATACGATTCTCCTAATTTGCCTTCTGTGAAAAACGATTATAAGGCGAGTAGCTTTATGGTAACGGTAGGGGTGAAGTTTTAAATATTAGAAGAAGACCTAAAAAACTATTTTTGGTCTCATCGGGATAGTTTTAGGTCTCATCCGGACAGTTTTTGGTTCCATCCGGACAGTTTTAGGTCTCATCGGGATAGTTTTTGGTCTCATCCGGACAGTTTTAGGTCTCATCGGTACAGTTTTTGGTTCCATCGGTACAGTTTTTGGTCTCATCGGGATAGTTTTAGGTCTCATCTGGACAGTTTTAGGTGTCATCCGGACAGTTTTTGGTTTCATCGGGATAGTTTTAGGTCTCGTTCGGGGATAATGTTTAATATGAAATGTGATGTTGCCGTCCTAATTTTTTAAATATCAAACTTCATTCATCGGTATATTCAGCAGATCAAAAATCATCACATCATTTTTCCTCGCCCGCGCCTTCTTCAATAAAAATATGAGTGTCGATATAAAATAAATCGGTGGCAACTTTGAAATCTTCGGGGTGCATACTTTTTAAATTAATTACCTGCTGCCCGTCGGTGGTTGGGTAAATGGTTTCGTATTTATTTTTTTCGGAAGTAATTTTTACGGGCATTGTAAAATGAGATTTCTCTAAATATTTATCCTCTTCTTTTGTCTGCGGATTTTTGAAACTGAAATAGTAGTTGGCTTTCAAATCCATAAAATCCTGGTACAATATTATTTCTAAAGTGGGAATACATTTGCTTCGCAGATACACATCAAACACGGGTGTTAAATTAATGCCTGATTGCTGATTGAAAAAATTTTCTATTTCTGCGGATGTTGTTGTGTGGTATTTATAAGTTTCCTGGATGTCTTTTAATATTGCAAAAAACTTTGCATCATCGTCAATAATACTTCTGATAGTATGCAACAGCAGCGAACCTTTATAATACATATCGCCCGAACCTTCGTTATTGACACCATACTTTCCGATAATAGGTCCGTCGTTAGAAACGGAATTTTTTTCTGAATTAATATATTCGAGATATGCATTGTACCCGTATAAGTACTCAATATAAAGGGCTTCAGCGTAAGTTCCAAATCCTTCGTGAACCCACATATCGGCAATGTCGTTTGTGGTAACGCTGTTTCCCCACCATTCGTGGGCTGTTTCGTGAATGATGATGTAATCGAATTTATATCCGGTACCGGAGCGGTCGTAACCTAAATATCCATTTTTATATTTATTACCGTATGCAATGCAACTCTGGTACTCCATTCCGAGGTAAGGTGCTTCCACTAATTTATAACCATCACGCACAAAAGGATATTCACCAAAATAATGGTAGTAGGCATCCATCATTGGTTTCACTTGTTCAAATTGCTTTTGCGCCTTTTCGTAATTTGCGGGAAGCACAAAATAATCTAATGTTAAAGAATCGTCGTACTCTTTATTTTTATACACCTCACTAAAGTGCTTGTATTTGGCTATGTTCACGGTTACATCATAATTATTTATCGGGTACGAAACATACCATTCGTATTTTGTATAACCATCATCACTATGTGTAGTGCGTTTTAATCTTCCGTTAGATACTTCATCCAACCCATCAGGAACAGCAACGCGAATAATCATTTCATCGGGTTCATCACTTTGGTGGTCTTTGCACGGATACCACAAACTCGCGCCGGTACCCTGACAGGAAACACCTATAAAAGGATTTCCATCTTTATCTTTTGTCCAGCTAAAACCACCATCCCAAGGTGGATTTTTCGCTACCTGCGGATTTCCCGAATAAATTATTTTTAGAAACTGTACTGTTTGATTTTGTATGCTGTCGGGAAAGGTTATAAACACTGCGTTATACTGTCGAGTGTAAATTAATTCTTTATCCTGATAAATTATTTTATCAATACTCATATTTGCAAATAAATCAACTTGCAGTGTTTTAAATTTTTTTAAAGCAAGAAATTTAATAATGTTACTACCACTGATAAATCTTTTATCAATATCTATTTTAATATCCAAATCATACATCAACACATCATAACAAGCTCTCATAGGTGAAAGTGTCCCGCGAAGCGAATCCGCTTTTGTGAATTTTTTATGCGTGCTGAAATCAAGTTGCGCATTACTTGCAAGCGCAATAAAAAATAAAAAGATTATTGAAAAATATTTTTTCATTTATTTACAGTTAAAAATTCGTTTACTCATTGCGCCCCCATCACCCAATGCTTCCGCACGTTTATAATCTTCACAGGCATAATCTTTTTTGTTTTGCAATAAAAAAATATCGCCACGAGTTACTAAAGCAATCACATCATTAGTATTAATTTCTAAAATTTTATTGTAATCACCAATTGCATTGTCATAGTTTTTTGTGGTTACCAAAAGTATGGCGCGCTTGTGTAAAATATCTAAATTATCGGGAGCAACTTTCAAGGCGCGTGTAAAATCAGAAAGTGCGCAGACTATATTTCCTTTTTTATTTTCCGCAATAGCCCTTTGGTTAAAAGCATCAGAACCATTCGGATGTTTTTCAATCGCGATGCTGTAATCTTTCAACGCATCCTGATATTTATCAAGCATATCATTTGCATTTCCTCGTAAAATATATGCTTCAAAATAATCGTCTTTATATTTTATTGCATTGGTGCAATCATCAATTATTTTAGAATATTGTTTTAAATCAAATTCGGCAAGTGCCCGTGTATAATATGCAGTCGCATTCCGACTGTCAATATCAATTGCCTTTGTACAATCGTCCACAGCACCCACATCATTTCCCATCGCATCTTTTATTTCTGCTCTTTTCAAAAGTGCTGTAACATCAGTTGGCTCTAAAGCAAGCCCTTTATCATAATCAGCAAGTGCGTGTTTATTATCATTTAATGTTTTATACATAACAGCCCTATTAAAATATGCGGATGAATAATCGGGATTAACGGAAATTAATTTTGTAAGAACACCAATTGATAAAGAGTCTGAACCCAGCGCACTCCACGCATAAGCTTTGTTAATATAAGCCATACTATATTTTTGATTAAGAGAAATTGCTTTATCAAAATCTAAAATTGCTAAATCATATTTTTTTTGCAAACTATACAAATAACCACGATTGTTATATATATCAGCCCTGTTGGGAGCAATTGTAAGTGCCTGATTAAAATCATTTAAAGCGTCTGCATATTTTTGCATTCCGCTAAAAGTGCTTCCCCTGTTAATTAGTGCTTCCACCTTTTTGGGATTAAAATA
>CAILDT010000189.1 GCA_903833025.1 uncultured Bacteroidota bacterium
AAAAAATACTACAACAAATGGCAATCCAATTTTACCAGCTGACGGCGGTAATTTACATCCTATTGATATGTTATCTGATACAGTTTCAAATGGTTATCCTAGTGGAATTACAGAAGGTATGAGAGTGTTAGCAGATAATGGAAATGAGCAACAAATAGTTGAAAATGGTAAAAGGTGGGGTTTAACTTATGACCAATGGGCGCAAAGAGGGTTTGATTCTTACACAGTATTTAGAAGCGATATTTTAGATTTAATACCTTATGGGGGTGTATATAATAACGGCATATAATGAAAAAAAAGGGATATATAACAGTTGTATTATTATTGTTAGGAGTTTATTTATTTGCTAAAAATAGAAAACCTAAAAGTAAAATAATTGTATCGGAACCCGATATTTTTAACCCTTATTCAACGGTAGGAAGTACGGTATATCAATATGATTTATCAACACCTATTTACACTTTTAATAAAGAAATTAAATTGGGTATTTTAGAAAACGATCCGGATTTGCCATATACTAAAGTAACTTTTACCGCAAACAATACAGTAAAAACAGGCTGGATATATTCAAACGACATACAATATAAATAATATGAAAACAAGCGAATACTTAATTTACGGAACTATTATATATCTTTTATATAAAGTATATAAAAATACCCAACCAGCTAACGATAAAGGAACTGATATAAATTCAGTTATTAATTTGCCTAAATTTAGTACTGTAACGCCTGTTTATTGGGATAAAACGCAAGTTATACCAACACCAGCGGAAGTACTTAGCCCCGAACAGTTAAAAGTTTATAACGCTTCAATTAAAGGAATTTCAAAACATTATACTTGTTAATATGCAAAAATATACACCATTTTTTATAACTTATGATACTCCGCAATCTATACCAACAAATTGCAATAGTATTATATTTATAAATTTAGGAACAACAACGGCAATAGTTGAAAACGTTACTTTATCGCCATCTCAAAGTTTTGCTATTGATGGCAACGCACAAGAATACACCGAAGCGACTATTCAAGTAAATTTTAGCGGTTCTGGAAACAACAACTTAGTTGTTATTAAGAAAGTATTTTAAAATTATTATATGGGCTTACGAATTAATTTAAACGTACTTAATCAAAAAGGTACACCAGCTTTATATAGCGATATTTTCGCCAATAGGCCAGCGGCTGGATATAAAGGTCGATTATTTATTGCAACCGATACGGCGGCAATATATGAGGATACAGGTACCGCGTGGACTTTAATAGCAAACGTAAGTAGTGGTGCTGGAACTTTACAACAAGTTACAACTAACGGCAATACTTCAAATGTAGGTATTAATATAACCGCAGGGGGATTAAGTACAAATAGTTTAACTGATACGGCACTAACTTTGGGATCAGTTGCTTTTGCAGGAACTGGCGGCCTTATTAGTCAAGATAATGCAAATTTATTTTGGGATGATACAAATAATCGGCTTGGTATTAATACCAATACACCGGGTAATAGTTTAGACGTACATACTAGCGGTACTACGCCAATATTGGCTTTAAATAATACGGCAGGAAGCCAGTCGGCTATTTCATTTTTAAATACTTCGGTTGCAAAATGGAGAATAGGTAATACATCAACCAATACTTTTGATATTTACAATTTTTCAAATAGTTTAACTGCTATATCTATAAGCGGCGCAAATAATTCGGCTGCCTTTAATGCAAATATTTTAATTGCTCAAGGATCAACCATTAATCAATTAGCTGGATATAATGCTATTTCTGGAGATTCAGCGGGAATTTATTTTTTCTTAGGTACTTCAGCAAATAGGGCTTATTTTGTTTTAAATAGTTTAACTGGACCTCAAAATTACACTTTACCAAACGCGACGGGTACTTTGGCTTTAACTTCTGATTTAAGCGGTTACGTTCCATATTCAGGGGCAACGGGTGCGGTTAATTTAGGATCTTATAATTTAACAGTTAATCAGGTTGTAGTTGGTCAAGGTGCTGGAAGTGGAAGCGGAAACGTAAAATGTGCTATAAATTCTTTACTTAGTAATACAACGGGAAGTGCAAATACTTCGGTAGGGTCAAATTCTTTGTTTAATAACACAACGGGAGGTAATAATACGGCGGTAGGAAATGCAGCCTTACAAAGTAATGTAAGCGGCACACAAAATTCAGCTTTTGGGTCAAGTACTTTAATAAGCAGCACAGGAAGTTATAATACGGGTATTGGTCAAGCTGCTTTGACTAATAATACAACGGGAAGTAATAATATAGGTATAGGTGCTGGTGCTGGTGATGTTACTACTGGATCAAATAACATTTTTATAGGTGTTAATTCAACGGGTACTTCGGCAACGGCTTCAAATAGTACTTTTATAGGAACTGCAGCAACTACCTTAACTTGGTTAGGTGGTAATTTATTATTAGGTACAAAAACAGATGATGGAAGCGGTACTAAATTACAAGTAACAGGAAAAGGTAAATTTTCTGATAGTATAACTGCAACACAAGGCAATTTTTTTCAAACTGCAACAAGTGGTTTTGGATTAACAATTACAAATAGAAATGCAACACAACAGTGGGCGCAAGTGGTTGATGTTAATTCTATTGATGATAAATATTTTGGTTTATATGATGTAACAAATTCTGCTTATAGAATGGTAGTTACAAATGGTGGAAATGTATTATTGGGAAGTACTACTGACGATACAGTAAATAAATTACAAGTAACGGGAAGCGGAAAAATTTCTGGAATTTATTTTAATTCCAATAATACTCCTCAAACTTCACAAGGAACAATTACAGCTCATTCAGTAGTAGGGTTAACAATTAGAGGTATTACGGGTACTGTTTTTGATTGGTCTTTATATTCAGCAAGTGGAAGCGCTTTAATAACAAATTCAGTAGGGACAAATAATATAGATTTTCAAACGGGCGTATCAGTTAGGGTATCAAATTTAGCAGGTACTGGATCAAGGGCAGTTTTAGCAGATGCAACTGGTACTTTATCGGCTCCCGTTTCTGATGAAACAGTAAAAGAAAATGTACAACCTTTACAATA
>CAILDT010000190.1 GCA_903833025.1 uncultured Bacteroidota bacterium
CGTATTTGGTGGTGTTTTTTATTCTACCTTTAAATTATATGTATTAGCATTTGCAGGTATAGCTTTGTTTATTGGGTTAATATATGATAACCTAAAACTGAAACTAATTTTAATGAAGCGAAATTCGAGAGCCGAAAAAACAAATAATTAAAGAATATTATAAAAAAACAAAAGAATTATTCCTCTGCATACAAATGGTTTCAGGGTTACTATCTGGAATTTGCATAATGAGAATGAAAACACTGATGCGATATACAAAAGCCACGATTATATGCAGTCGGATTACTTAATTCATCTTCTTAAAGTTTTTGGTAAGTATAAAAAATAACTATTTATTAATTTCCTAATGCAACAACTACTGTATAGTAATTAACAACAAAATAAAAATTGTTAATTAAAAGTCTTCCTTTTTAATAGAGAATTGAAAAATTAGTTTCATTTTTGTTCCCGAAAAAAAAACAACTAATTACAATTATGAAACAAGCTACTTTATCAAAAATAAAACTCTTTGCTATATTGATGTTGCTTTGTTCTGCTGGTTTCGGGCAGGCAGTTGCTAAAGTAACTGCAGGTAACACAAATGGTGCTAACCCTACTGCTGGCTCTGATGCAGGGTTTGAAAGAACAGTGCGCAAAGGCAATGAGGGTGTTTTGTGGAACTGGGGCACGCTGGGGCACGGTAGTTTCGACCAAACAATAGATACATTCAAAAGTGAAGGAGAGTTTTTTAACCCTGCCAAAGATGTTGCTACCTAAACACAAGGCAAATTCAAATACAAGGTGTTTACCTATGCCAAAGTAAATTATATAGAAGTAGATTATGGCTGGCCTGGTGGTGTGTACTTATATACTACACAGTAAACCGATAAAAATGTTACTTTTGCGAAGTTTTAAAAGTTGCCTAACAAGCAACTTTTTTAATTTTTAATAGCTAATGTAATAATGTCTCTTGATATTGATATTCCCCTTTACCGCGAAAAAATAAAAGCACTTAATTGTTGTGTAATTATTCCTACCTATAATAATGCAGGTAGTATTGAAAAGGTGATAGACGATGTGCTGATTTATACTAACAATGTTATTGTGGTTAATGATGGCTCTGCTGATAATACATTAGAAATATTAAAACACTTTACAAAAATTGAACTCCTCTCCTACCCTATCAATAAAGGAAAAGGATATGCCTTGCGAACCGGAATAAAACACGCACAACAAAAAGGATATAGATATGCAATAACTATTGATAGCGATGGACAACATTATGCAGATGATATTCCACTGTTTATTTATAAAATAGAATTGACTCCTGATTCATTACTGGTGGGTGCTCGCAACCTTCGACAGGAAAATATGCCAAAGAAAAATACATTTGGAAATGAGTTTTCTAACTTCTGGTTTCGGTTTCAAACAGGCATTAAATTGCCCGATACACAATCAGGTTATCGGCTTTACCCTATTGAGATGATGAAAGGCACAAGATATTTTACAACTAAGTATGAGTTTGAAATAGAAGTGATGGTTAAAGCAGCCTGGAAAGGTATAAATATAGAGCCAGTGCCGATCAAAGTTTTTTATGCTGAAGAAGGAAAAAGAATTTCTCACTTCCGCCCCGGTATGGACTTTACACGCATAAGCTTTTTAAATACTCATTTAGTATTACTTGCATTAATTTGGTATAAACCCATCCATCTAATTAAAAACTGTACGAGAGAGAATATAAAAGCATTTATGCACAAACATTTTTTGGACTCCAATGAACCGACACTTAGAAAATCAGTTGCCGTTGCTTTTGGAGTGTTTATGGGCATTATTCCTATTTGGGGATACCAGTTTGTTGCAGCATTAATACTTGCACATTTTATGAAACTTAATAAAGTAATAGTTGGGTTAGCAGCGCAAATAAGCGTTCCACCAATGATTCCCGTTTTGCTTTATGGGAGTTTAAAAACAGGACAATTAGTATTAGGCAAAGATTTGCATGACAATATTTTCAATAAAACATTAACAATAGAAACAATGAAACAACATCTATTTGAATATATAGTCGGGAGTATGGTGTTTGCGGTTCTGATGGCAATTTTGCTCGGAATTGTGTCGTATGTTATTTTACGATTTACCATAAAACAATACAACAATAAATCAATATAATCCTTGTCAATTATCTTCACCTATATCTATCGTTTTCTTAAAAAAAGAAGAATTGTTTTTTTTCTTTTGTTTTTAAGTGCGGTAGCGTTTGTAAGTTTCTTCGCATATAAAATAAAGCTAGAAGAAGACATCACCAAAATGATGCCTACTGATGCAAAAGTAGAACGATTAAATACTGTTTTCAAAAACTCCAAGTTTCTTGATAAGTTAGTGGTTACTGTTTCTCTGGCTGATACCACAGTACATGGTGAACCGGATGAACTAATAACTTTTACCGATAGTTTAGTTGCATCCATTCAACACTTCGATACTTCGCTTGTTAAAGAAGTAACGTATAAGGTGAATGATGACGTGATGTATGACGTGTATAATACCTTTATTGATAACCTTCCTGTGTTTTTAGAAGAGAAAGATTACGCTACACTTGACCATCTTATTACATCAGAAAAGTTAGACACTACACTTGAAAAAGATTATAAAACCTTGCTATCGCCTGCAAGCGTGGTGTTAAAGAAAAACATTCTCCGCGACCCTATTGGTATTACACCCTATGCATTAAAACGAATGCAGCGTTTACAGTTTGATGATAACTTCGAATTGCAAAACGGTTACATATTTACAAAAGACAAAAAACATTTGTTATTTTTTATTACTCCCAAAGTAAAAGCATCGGAAACAGCAAAAAATAAAGAACTGTTAGGTTTGTTGGATGCTGCAATAGATAAAAATATTGCTTCTACAAAAAACAAACTTTATGCTGAATATTTCGGAACGGCTGCCGTTGCTGTTGGTAATGCAGTACAAATAAAGAAAGACGTAACACTAACGGTTAGTATTACTTTAATAGGATTGTTTTTATTTATCAGTCTTTTCTTTAAACGAATAGAAGTTTTCTTTTTAATTTTTCTTCCTGTATTATTTGGAGGTGCCTTTTCTCTTGCAATCTTATATTTATTCAAAGGAGCTATTTCAGGAATAGCTATTGGTGCTGGTTCTATTGTTTTAGGTATAGCAATGGATTATACTATTCACTTTTATACACATTTCAAACACGTTAATTCAGGTGAAGAAACGGTAAAAGATTTAGCATTTCCGCTGACCCTTGGAAGTACTACTACTATTGGAGCATTTTTAGGCTTGACTTTTATTAAGTCGGAAGCGTTGCAAGATTTTGGAATGTTTGCAGCATTTAGTTTGCTTGGTGCTGCACTGTTTACTTTAATTATTTTTCCTCACTTTATGCGGAAAAGAAAACATACAGAGCATACAGAACACCTAGAACATAAACTTAATTTAGTTGAAAAGATTGCTTCTTACAAATTTGAAAAAAACAAATACCTAATTTGGTTTATCATCATTGTATCTGTTATTTCATTGTTCACTTCTCAAAATGTAGGGTTCGAACCTGATATGATGAAAATGAATTATGTGGATAAACATTTGGCAAAAGCAGAACAAAATCTAAATGCAATAAGCAATGTTTCTTTAAAGAGTATATATTTAGTAGCAAGTGGAAAAGATTTGGATGAAGCACTCGCCAATAGTGAAAAGAGTTTGCCTGCATTAAATCAACTGGAAAAAGATAATGTATTAAAAAAGTATTCTTCTATTTCCACTATTCTGCTTTCGAAAGCTGAACAAGAAAAAAGAATTGCGAGATGGAAAAACTACTGGACGGCAGAAAAGAAAGAAAAGATAAAGAAGGATTTAATAAATAAATCTGCCAACTATAAATTCAAGGAAAATGCTTTTGAACAGTTTTATGAAATGATTAATAAAGATTTTAAACCTATTGACGCAAGTGCGTTCAGTGGTTTAAAATCAACTATGTTGGATAACTACATTAGCGAAAATAAAAACGAAACAACAGTTGTTACTGTTATTAAAGCTACTGCCGAAAATGAAGATAAAGTAGTAAATACGTTCAGTGAAAATAAAAACTTAGTTGTGTTCGATAAAAAATTTCTTACTAATCAATTTATAGAAATCATAAAGAACAATTTCAATTTAATACTTGGAATATCATCATTGCTGGTTCTAATTATGCTTATAATTTCTTACGGAAGATTCGAACTTGCTCTCATCACCTACATTCCAATGGTATTGAGTTGGCTTTGTATCCTTGGAGTAATGGGTGCTTTCGGGATAAAATTTAATATCATCAACATTATTGTTTCTACTTTTATTTTTGGTTTGGGCGATGATTATAGCATCTTTATTACCGATGCGTTAATGAATGAGTACAAAACAGGACAAAAAAATCTCGCTTCTTATAAAACAGGAATATTTATTTCAGCCACCACAACAATGATTGGTATTGGTGTATTGGTATTTGCATCTCATCCCGCATTAAAATCAATCGGACTAATTACAATCATAGGAATGTTTTGTGTTTTAATTATTTCTAATACTATTCAACCTGCGTTGTTTAAATTTTTTATAACAAACAGAACAGATAAAAAGAGAGTACCCTATACATTTATTAGTTTATTTCAGTCGCTGTTTGCATATGGATGGTTTACGGTAGGTTGCTTTACATTAATTCCTGTTGGTTTTATTATTGTGAAACTTTTACCTCTACCAAAGAAAACAAGATTAAAGATCTTTCATCAATTAAGACATTACTATACCAAATCGATGATATATGTGCATATACACGTTAGGAAAAAAATTATTAATGAATCAAAAGAAACTTTTAAAAAACCAGCTGTTGTAATATGTAATCACCATTCGGTTATTGATTCGTTATTGATGCAATCATTAAATCCTAAGCTAATATTAATGGTAAACGATTGGGTTTGGGATTCTCCATTTATGGGACCAATAGTACGCTTGGGAGGCTTTATACCTAAGTCGGCTGGGTATGAAGAAAACCTTGGTAAGATTAGAGGACTAATCAATGATGGTTATTCATTAGCCATTTTCCCAGAAGGTTCGCGCTCCGATAGTGCTAAAATTGGACGCTTTCACAAAGGTGCTTTCTACATTGCAGAACAACTGAACTCAGATATTGTTCCCATTATATTTCACGGCACTGCATTTATTCAGGGAACTGATGATAGTTTTATGTTGAAACCAGGAAAAATAACTGTAAAATATTTACCTCGCATAATGGCTGATGATATATCATTCGGCACAGAATATTCGGCACGCACAAAAAGCATCAGCAAGTATTTTAAAGTTGAGTATAATAAAATGCGAACTGAAATAGAAACCGTTGATTATTTCTATAATCGCTTGACAAAAAACTATATTTACAAGGGACCTGTGCTCGAATGGTATATGAGAATAAAAGTAAGGATGGAAGATAAATATAGATTGTTCGAATTGTTATTACCAAAGAAAGGAACAATTACTGATGTGGGATGCGGTTATGGTTTCTTGCCTTATATGTTGAGCTTTATGAGTGAAGATAGAATTGTAATTGGAACGGATTACGATGAAGAAAAAATAGCAACAGCAACTAATTGCTTTTCCAAAATCAAAAACATTTCTTTTTTCGCTGCCGATGCTACTGAATGTGAATTACCAAAAAGCGATGCATTCATTCTTAGCGACATTTTACATTATTTACCTGCCGTAGAACAGGAAAAACTAATAGTAAAATGTATTAATAATCTTTTACCAAATGGTATGTTATTGATTCGCGATGCAGATAGTAGTATGAGTAAACGTCATTTGGGAACACGATACACCGAATTTATTTCAACCAATGTTGGATTTAACAAAACTAAAAACAAACTGGAATTTGTTCCTGCAAGTTTTATAATGGATGTTGTAAAAAAGAATAATTTTAGCGTTGAAAAAATTGATAATACTAAGCTGACTTCAAATGTTATTTACATTGTCAGGAAATAAAAAAGGAAGAATATGTCGCAGTATGATGTTGTTATAATAGGTAGTGGACTCGGTGGTTTGGAGAGTGCTTATATTTTAAGTAAAGAAGGTTACAAAGTATTGGTGCTGGAAAAGAATCGCCAATTGGGTGGCAGCTTACAAATATTTGTGCGTGATAAAGCGATATTCGATACAGGTATTCATTACATTGGAGGCTTAGATGATGGACAAAATCTAAATCAATGTTTTAAGTATTTTGGAATAATGGACAAACTCAACCTCATAAAAATGGATATGAATGGGTTTGACAAAATTTCATTTGGCGATGATGATAAGGATTATTGGCACGCACAAGGGTATGATAATTTTATTGAGCAACTTTCTAAAGATTTTCCAACGCACCATAACGAATTAAAAACGTACACTAAATTGATTCAGGAAGTCTGTAATTATTTTCCACTTTATCAATTGAGAGAAGATGATGAACCAATTCTCGGAACAAAATATCTGGATGTAAACACAAAAGATTTTATTGCTTCTGTAGTCTCTAATCCTCGTTTGCAAAGTGTATTGGGGGGGTCAAACCCATTATATGCAGGCGATGGAGAAAAAACTCCGCTGTATGTTCACGCTTTAGTTGCTAATACTTATATCGAAAGTTCGTATAAATGTATTGATGGTGGTGCGCAAATTGAACGACTAATTACAAAAAACATAAAAGCAAATGGTGGCGAAATACGCAACTACGCTGAAGTTACAAAGATTGTAGAAAAGGATGGAATTGTTACTCATATCGAATTAAAAGATGGTGAGCGAATTGAAGCAAAAAACTTTATTTCGACCAGCAAACGGCGTGCGGAGCACCCGTCTGCTGGTCGAAATATACAACACCCGTAGGAGTGGCAACATAAAAAAATAGTCAGATTTGCCATAAATACCTTGTCATTTCTATTGAGAGGTGGCGGTGCTTTATTGACAAGGTACTTGCACAACTCCGATCGAACGA
>CAILDT010000191.1 GCA_903833025.1 uncultured Bacteroidota bacterium
ATTAGTTTATTAGTTGCTTCGTAAAAAAATCCCGTTCTTCTAAAAGAAGAACGGGATTTTTTTATAATTAATACCTTAAATATGCAACGCTCGTTTACCTGTGGCATCTAAACAAGCTTCTTTTAAAGCCTCAGTAAATGTAGGATGTGCGTGGCTCATTCTTGAAATGTCTTCTGCACTTGCACGATATTCCATCGCTACTACTGCTTCTGCAATCATATCGGCAGCACGTGGTCCGATAATGTGAACGCCTAATAATTCATCTGTGGTTTCATCTGCAAGTACTTTTACAAACCCATCTGTATCCATTGATGCGCGTGCTCGTCCGCTTGCTTTAAAAGGGAAACTGCCTACTTTGTATTTCTTTCCTTGTTCTTTCAGTTGTTCTTCGGTATAGCCAACAGCAGCTACTTCGGGCCAAGTGTAAACTACACCGGGAATTAAATTATAGTTAATATGCGGTTTTTGTCCCATCATCGTTTCAGCAACCAATATTCCTTCTTCCTCTGCTTTATGCGCCAACATTGCTCCTTTAACCACATCACCTATTGCATAAATGTTCGGAATATTGGTTTGCAAATGTTCATTGGTTTCTATTCGCCCTCTATTATCCAGCTTTACGCCTGCTTTATCCAATCCTAAATTATCGGTATAAGGTTTACGACCAACGGAAACCAAACAATAGTCTCCTTTAAATTCCACCTTTTCTCCTTTCGTATTTTCAGCAGTTACCGTTACTTCTTTTCCTTTGGCAGTTGCCCCTGTTACCTTATGACTGAAATAAAACTCAAAGCCAAGTTTCTTTAAACACTTCTGCAACTCCTTGCCCAATGAACCATCCATAGTGCTTATGATGCCGCCTGTAAATTCAACAACAGATATTTTAGAACCTAAGCGTGCATAAACAGAACCTAATTCCAAACCAATAACTCCGCCACCAATAATTATAATATGCTTTGGTACTTCGGTTAATTCTAAAGCTTCGGTAGAAGTGATAATTCTTTTTTTATCTATTTCGATTCCTGGAAGTGAAGAAGGTTTTGAACCGGTAGCAATAATTGTTTTGGTAGATTCTATTTGTGTTTTCTTTCCATCAGCTCCAGCTATCTCAATTGTTGTGAGGTTTACAAACGAACCGTGTCCGGTGAAAACGGTAATCTTATTTTTCTTCATCAGAAAGTTAATACCATCGCAAGTTTGCTTTACCACATCAGCTTTACGCTTTATCATTTGCTTTAAATTTACTTTTACCTCTTTTACGTCAATGCCGTGCTCTGTGAAAGTATGAGTAGCATTGTGAAAATGTTCGGACGAATCGAGCAATGCTTTAGAAGGAATACAACCCACATTGAGACAGGTTCCGCCAAGTGTGTTGTACCTTTCTATGATAGCAGTTTTCATTCCCAGTTGCGCACAACGGATGGCAGCAACATATCCGCCAGGACCAGAACCAATTATAGTAACATCAAATTTTTCCATAGTGTATATATTTTTATTTCTTGTTTTATTTCTTGGATTACAAAACTACTGTTTTTTAATAATTCTAAATCGTATGAGCCACGAATAAATTATAATCAACAGAGAAAGCCACATTGCGCCTCTTGCGATATAATCGCCGAAGCGAGTGTAAAAAGTTATTTTATCGTTGAGTTGTATTTGTTGTTTAATAACTGCGGGAACCCACCAATCGGTTGGTTGTTGTATTTCGCCGAGAGGCGATATAAAACAGGAAATACCAGTATTTGCACTTCTTGCAATCCATCTTCTGGTTTCGATAGCACGTAGCGCACCGTATTTTAGATGCTGATGATAACCTGGTGTATCGCCCCACCAGCCATCGTTGGTGATGATGGAAATAAATTGTGCGCCGTTATTTATGTATTCGCCTACATACTCGCCATAAACTGATTCGTAACAAATAACGGGTGCTGTTTTACTTTTTGAATCCGACGAAACAAAAACGGTTCGTTGCTCTTGAGTGCCATAGCTGCCTGACGTACCGCCTAAGCTAAGTGCAAACTTCTCGATGTATTTAAAGATAAACGGGAAAGGCATTTTTTCTACTCCGGGTACTAATTTCGATTTATGATATACCTGAATACTATCGCTGTTATCAATTTGAAATGCGGTGTTATAATCATCATAATAACCATTGCTGTCGCCAAATTTGCGGGCGGTAACGGATGGTGTTTCGCCTGCTTCATACGCTCTGGCGGTATTGGCACCAATAATTATTTTAAGTTTTGGATATTGTTTTAAAAAATGTTTTAATATTTTAATACTTGTAGCATATTGCAACTTGCCTTCCCACATACTTTCCTGCAAGGCAGTTTCGGGAAAAAGCAAATAGTCGGTGGTGGAATCGGTTTTTTGTGCAGCGAGTTTCAACATTATTTCCAATTGATTTTCATAATCGCCAACAATAAATTTTTGATTGTACGGGTCGATGTTGGGTTGCACTACAACTACATTAATTTCTTTTGGCGAAGCCGCACTTTTACTGCCCGAATTGAAGTATAACATTAAGTAAGAAATTAAAATGGGGAGCGAAAGTATAAGTATTGCATAACGAACTTTATACTTTTCATTGTGTACAAGTATATTTATGCTACGATTTCTGTTGCCAACCAAATATCTAATTTCAAACACTTCGTTTATCAAACAATTTATAGCCAATATCCATAAACTACCGCCGAACACTCCTGTATATTCGTACCACTGCACCCAGTTTGGGTTGTCGGCAAAGGCATTGCCGAGGGTTAGCCAAGGATATGTTAAATCCCAGTGGTGATGTAAAAACTCAAAAGTGAGCCAAAAGCAGATAAAGATTACGCTTTGCCATTTTGTGCCGATGCGTTTTTTCACTTTGTGATACAGCATAAAAACCATTGTCATCAGCATTGAATTTGCGAGTATTGCTAATGCTGCGCCGCCGTAAGATGCATTTTTGAGCCACCAGGTGGTTACTATATTCCATATGAAAAAGGTGAGGTAAGTGCATATAAGTAAGGTGAAGGAATGAGTTTTGACGCTGCCGGTACTTATTAAATCCTCCACTATTAATAAAGGGATGAAGGCGATAAACAATATCCACACGAAACCGTGGGGAAACCAGCCGAAAGTTAGCAACAAGCCACTTATTAATGCTAAAAGATAAAGATGTTTGGTTCTCATTGGGTGGCAAAGGTAGTATTATTATACCTCACCCCCCAGCCCCTCTCCTTGAAAAAAGAAGAGGGGTGCCAAAGTGTGCCGATGTTTTCCGATTAAGTTTTTAAAGAAATAAATCGAAGAAAGAAAAGTTGGCAATGTACTGCGGAAAGTTGGCAACATATTGCGGGAACTTTCCAGCGAACGCTGGAAATATTTCAGCGTTCGCTGGAAAGTTTAAACAGTACGATTTTTACTTTTCGGAGTATTCCGAAAACTTTCCAGCGTATCCAGAAAAGTTTCCAGCATATACTGGAAAGTTTTCCGCAGGTGCGGAAAACTTTTCCGTATACGTTAAAATATTAAAAATGAGTTATTTATCTTTTTGCGGTGTTTTTACACTATAATATAAGTTATGATTCTGAAAAAGAGGAGCTAATTTTTCGGAATAAAAACTAATTGGGGCAAAAACCTGTGTTTATTTGTAATTTCGCCGAAATTTAAAAAATAGGAAATGGAAATAAAAACCGCACAATTTGTAATGAGCAACACCGAAGTTGCCAAATGCCCGAAGCCCGAACTGCCCGAATATGCTTTTATTGGGAGAAGTAATGTGGGCAAATCGTCGCTTATTAATATGCTTTGCACGAGAAATAACATGGCAAAAACGTCGGGCAAGCCTGGCAAAACGCAGTTGATTAATCATTTTATCATCAATACAAACTGGTATCTGGTGGATTTGCCAGGGTATGGGTATGCTTCGGTTTCGAAGGATAAAAAAGAAACGTGGGTTAAATTTTTGCAGGATTATATATTGAAACGCCAGAATTTGATGTGTATGTTCGTTTTGTTAGATTCGAGGATACCGATGCAGAAAATAGATTTGGAATTTATGAATTGGCTGGGCGAAAATGAGATTGCGTTTGTGATGGTTTTTACTAAAATAGATAAACTGTCGAAAAAGCAATTTGCCGATAATATGGCAAAATATAAATTGGATATGGGTGCGCATTGGGACGAGTTGCCAAAATGTTTTTATACATCCGCAGAAAAAAAGACGGGTAGAGATGAAATTTTGGATTTTATAAAGGATAGTAATAAGCTTTTTAAGAAGATATGAGATTTGAGACGTTGAAGCATAATGGGTCTCAAATCTCAAATCTCACACCTACATATCTCACACCTAAGAAAAAGTTTTAGGATTTAACAAAGAATCTTATATTTGCACCCCCAAATAAAAAAACGGGGAATAATATTTAAACCATAAATCAATAAAAAATAAAAAAATGAGTGTATTAGAAAGATTACGCAAACGGTCGGGATTATTAGTAGCCATAGTAGGTTTGGCATTATTAGCATTTGTGCTAACGGGCTTATTGGAAAAAGGCGGGTCCCTTTTTGGCGGCTCGGCGCAGGCTGTGGGCGAAATATATGGCAAAACGATAGATAAAGGTCCGTTTGACGTAAAAGTGAAAGAAGCGATAGATGGGCAAAAACGCCAATCGGGCAAAACGGCATTAACAACCGAGGAAACCGACCAAGCGGTTCAGCAAGTATGGAATCAAACCATTAATGAACAAGTAATGGAAAAGGAATATGCAAAATTGGGATTATCAATTTCGCCAGAAGAATTGCACGACTTGATGATTGACCATCCGCATTCTGCATTGGTTCGTAACCTTAGCGACCCTCAAAGTGGGAAAATAAATGAGCGTTTCGCCGACCCACGTACAGGGCAGGTTAGTCCGGCAAAATTGCAAGAGTTTGTAAATAAAATGACGGACGAACAAGAACAAAGTTGGATAAAAATGGAGGATTATATTACGCAAGTGCGCACGGTAGAAAAATATAATAACCTTATTAAAAAAGGATTGTACATTCCATCAGCATTCGCGAAAAAAGAATACATCGGTCAAAACTCAATGGCGAACGTAAAATATGTTATCAAAAATTATAAATTAGTTGCTGATAGTACTTTAAAACCAACCGATGCTGAATTAGAAACATATTATAAAGCACACCAAAACGAATTTAAACAGGAGGCATCTCGCAAGTTAGAATATGTGGCTTTTGATGTTTTGCCTTCGGCAGAAGATTTTGATTTAGCAAAACAAAATATGCAAAAAGTAGCAGATGATTTTAAGAAAAGAAAATCGGCAGAAGATTCTTCATTTGTAGTTGCCGAATCTGATACCAGAAATTTTGATATGACTTTTCATACCAAAGGAACTTTATCACCAATGATTGATTCATCAATGTTTAAAGAAGAAGTAGGATTTGTACAAGGACCATATTTGGAAAACGGAAGTTTTAAAATATCTAAATTAATCGCTTCTAAATTTTCTGCTGATTCAGGAAAAGTGCGCCATATACTAATTGCTTATAAAGGAGCGGCACAAGCACCACCAACAATTACGCGTACTAAAGAACAAGCAAAATCAATGGCAGATAGTTTAATGAATTTGCTGAAAAAGAAAAAAGGAGACTTTAAAGATTTTGTTGCAAAGTTTTCTGACGATATGGGCGGTAAAAATGCGAAACCAAAACCAGGAGCAAAACCAGGCGATTTTGTAATGGGGAAAGATGGTGAATATGGTTGGGTAAATGCAAAAAGCGGTTTTATCGACCCATTTAAAAATGCAGCACTCGACAGCAAAAAAGGAGAAATTGTAATTGCAGAAGGTCAATTTGGATTCCACATAATTGAAGTTTTAGATTCGAAAGGGAAACAACAAAAAGTGCAAGTTGCCACAATAGAAAGCAAAGTGGGACCGAGCAGTAAAACAATGCAAGGTGTGTTTGTAAAAGCATCTGAATTTGCTGGAAAAAATAAAACAAATGAATTGTTTCAGAAATCAGTTGTTGATGAAAAACTAAATAAACGTATTGCTGAAAACATTAAAGAAAGCGATAAAACATTACCCGGTATTCAAGCTTCTCGCTCATTAGTTAGATGGGTGTATGATAACCCAAAAGGTACTGTTTCCGAGCCACAGGAGTTTGGCGATAAATTTATTGTAGGAGTTATTACTGATGTAAAAGAAAAAGGCATTGGTACTATTGAAGAGGTGAAAGAAGCATTAACTGCAAAAGTTATTAAAGAGAAAAAAGGTGCGCAATTTATTACTGACTTTACAACTGCGATGGCTTCAGGAAAAACTATTGAAGAAGTGGCAGCAAAAATGAAATTGAATGTTGCACAAGCAACAAGTGTTAATTGGGCAAGTACAAACATTCCTGAATTAGGGACTGAACCAGCATTTGTTGGTACAATAACGGGATTAAAAGCAAAAGCAATGAGCAAACCAATTGCAGGCGAGCAAGGAGTTATAGTTGCTTTTGTTGATACAAAAACAGATGCACCTGCACAAAAAGATTACAAAGCGCAACAAACAGGACAACTTTCGCAAATGGCTTCCCGCACTGATTACGAAGTGTATGATGCCTTAAAACAAAATGCAAAAGTTACCGACCACTTAGTTAGATTCTATTAGAATTAAATAATTAATAAATATAAAATCCTGATTCAAAAAATTGAATCAGGATTTTTTTTTGCTTATTATATTAAACCTTTTTATACCTTTACGGTCAGAAATTAAAAAATAAAAACTATGAAAAAAACAATTTTAAGCATAGCAGTTGCAGCGATAGTTTCAACTTCTACTTTTGCACAAGAACAAAAACCGACTGCAACACCAGCAACACCAACCGCTACGACACCTGCGGCAAAAAATGCAAATACAGCAGAAAAACGTGCTGAACGATATTTGTTTAAATTGAATGAGGAGTATGTTTTAACTGAAGAACAAAAACCAAAAGTAAAAACAATCATTTTAACTCGTGAAATACAACGTGACGAATTGCGAAAACAAAACCCTGATAACAATGATGCTTTTGTTTCTG
>CAILDT010000192.1 GCA_903833025.1 uncultured Bacteroidota bacterium
TACCTACTACTCTTTCACCCTTTTTTACATTCATTAAACTCACAATGCCATCCATTGGACAAGTGATAATGGTACGAGCCAAATCTTTTTCAGCTCTTGCCAATTGTGCATTGGCACCTTGTATTTGTGCCTCTCCACTTTTAATGGTTTCTTTAGCAGAATTGTAAGAAGATTCTGCAGAACGATAAGCTTGTTCGGTTTGCTCAAACTCAGATCTGGAAACAATTTTATCAGCAAATAATTTTTTATAACGCTCATAACTTGCTTTAGAATTTTCATAGCTTGTTTTCATTCCACTAAGCGCCGCTTTGACGTTTTCGTATTGTGATTTTACTTGATTGACACTAGCAGTTACTTGATCTCTTTGAGAAGAATAAATATCTGCATAAATTTTTGCCAATATTTGACCCTTGGTTACTTTGTCTCCTTCTTCTACATATAAGTTTACAATCTCACCAGAAATATCAGGAGAAACTTTTACCTCAATTTCTGGGTATACTTTTCCACTTGCATTTACCGACTCGGTAATGGTTCTCAATTGGACTTTTTCAGAAGTCACTTCAATCCCTTCTTCTTTTCCAATGACCCCCGCTTTTTTCAAACCTACCAAAAGCGCAATGACAACAAACAAACCTACCAATATCCAAATTACTTTCTTATTCATATTTATTATTTTATTTCTATTATAATGATAATGCTTCTCCTTTGTAAAATTCTAAAAGTTTAATTCTAAAAACATATTCGTATTGTGCAGTCTTAAAATTCACTTTTGCTTTTAAATAATTATTTTGATTGTTTAATAATTCAATGGTGCCTAACAAACCTAAATCATAACGCTTGGTAGCAAATTGATAGGTTTTTTCGGCCGAATTCAAAGCTTTTTGTGCAGCGTTTAATTTGTTAAAAGATACAATAGCATTGGTGTATGCAGAATAAATATCTTGTTTTAACTTGAGTTGTGTATTGTCTGCCTGAAGTTTTACATTATTCAAATTCAACTTAGACTGTTGATAATTTAATTTAGATTGATTGCCATTGAAAATAGGTATGTTCATTTGCAAGCCCACATTCTGACCAAAGTTATTACTCACTTGAGTATTCCAGCCATTCCAAACTGTTCCCCAATTTTTAGATTGATTGGAAAAGTTAGAAGTTAAATTATATCCAAAACTTAAACTTGGATAAAAACCAGCCTTTGCTGCTAAACTATTTTTTTCGGCAGCTTTCACCCTAAGATTAGCTGCTATGACATTAGGCATGTTCTGTGTAGCTACATTAAAAACATAGTCGGGTTGCAAATCGGCAAAATTCTGCACTTTAATTTGATCTACTGGTTGCGCTACTACTTCAAATGGTTTAGACGCATCTAAATTTAGTAAAGCAATCATGCTCAACTTACTTTGTTGCACATTTGAAATGGCAGTAATGTAACTACTACTATCATTAGCCAATTGGGTTTCTAATTCTAATAAGTTTAATTCGGGCAATAAACCCACTTCCACTCTTTTTCCTGTGGCAGCCAATTGCTCCTTGGTTTGTTGTATTTGAATTTTGGCAATTTCTACTTGCTCAATAGCAGATAAAATTTGTAAATAATAAGTAGCTACATTTAAAGAGACATCATTGGCA
>CAILDT010000193.1 GCA_903833025.1 uncultured Bacteroidota bacterium
ATTCGGCTTTTGACAATGTTTTTACTTTATTCCTTATTCTAATTCCCCTACTTTTTCATTCATTCAAAAAAAGAGGGTGTTCATTCAAAAAAATACCTCCTTCATAAAGTCATTAAAAGAAAGTGTTTTAAAGAAAATACTTTTGACGCATAATAATTCAAAAATTAATTAAACAATTTAAACTAAAAAGAAAATGAAAAAAGTAATCTCTTATGTAAAAACCGCATTGCACTTCGGAAAAATGAAAGCAGGTGAACTTGCTCCTTTTGCCGGAAGTATTCTATTAAACGCCACTGCCGACCCTGGTGTAACTATTGATGCTGATGATTTAACAGCACTTGCTGAAGAAAAAGCTGCTTTAGTAGCTACTGCTGAATTACGTTTAACTAACAAATCAATGTCATTAACTACTTTAGAAGGTACACAGGCAACTGCAGTACTTGTAAGGGTTACTAACATTGCTAGTTCTGTAGAAAAACAAGCAAATGCAATTGAACCCGGCAATACAGCACGTGCCACTCTTGCAATTCAACGTATCGGGTTTATGCCTGAAAAAGTTGCTGACATTGCCGGACGCTTTTTCGCGGTATTTAAAACGGCTGTAGGTGCTGCAAGTATTCGTGTTAAAAAAGATAAATTAGTTAATCTATACCATTGGAGATGGTCAACGGACGGAATAAACTGGGTTCGTCTGCCGGATAGTACAGCAGTGAGCGTTTATATATATAATCTTCCGCATAATAAAATAGTGTTTTTTCAATCGGCAGTTACTTTAAAAGCAAGAGGAGTTCCTCAATTTGATGCAAACAATAATGAACCGGAATGGGGCGACAGCATCACAGCATTAATTCCATAATAACAATTTATCTTCTTTATTTTTATCCCGTTCAGAAAATTTACGCTTCTGAACGGGATTTTTTATGTGTAATTACCTATAAGCCCGATTCCATTTAAGGTAAACGTAATTCCAATTGAGATAATCATCATCCCAATAAGAGTAAGCGTCATTCTAATTAGGTTCATCATCATCCCAACAAGAGTAAATATGATTCTAATTGAAATAATTATTAACCCAATAAGAGTAGCGACGATTCCAATTGGAATAACCTTTATCCCAAAAAGAATCGCGGTGATTTCAACTGGAATAACCATTATCCCAACAAGAATCGTGATGATTGCAATTGGGATAATGATTATCCCAATAAGATTAGCGATGATTCCAATTGGAATCACCATCATCCCAATTGGAATCAGGCATATACCTGTGTTGCCAAGCCAGATACCTTGTTTTTAGTTAATTAGCGTGGTGTGGAGTTTGGGTTTAGGGCTTTGTTTTGCTAAAGTTGGAGGTTTTTGGGGGAGGGAATGGGGTGGTAGGCGGTTGGGGGCTGTGAGGGGGAAGAGGAGTTTTTAAGAGAAGATTTGTAAAAATAAATTTTTACAAACGATAAGCAGGGTATATAAAGCCAACCAATTCATAACATTTTTTTTAAAACAAGGTGTCCTTAACACTTACTTAAAAAGGTGAAAAAATATGCACATTGTTTTTTAATAAAATGAATGATTGCAAGGTAACAACGAAAAAAATGCTGCATATTTTTTACATTATACA
>CAILDT010000194.1 GCA_903833025.1 uncultured Bacteroidota bacterium
TAGTAAACTATTAATGCAGATTCGAACCCTGTGTATTAAATCAGCCTAGACCCTATAGGGTAGCTTTGAGCGTTTTGGAAAGGCTGGCTGGTCTTTTCTAAAGCGGTTCGACTTAGAGCTACCTTATGGGGTTTTTCTATTTCTGACTAGCCTGTCCTCAACCGTGTTGCGACAGTAAAGGCTGTAGACCTCCAGAAGCAAATGACAGACCTATGCAGATTGATGTGTGTAGATTCTGAACCGCCCTGATACCGAAAGGTAAGGGAAACGGGGTAGCCTTGGTAATGACAGACCTGGACAAGCAAAAGTACCCTTCATCAATTTATGACCTGATTCCGAAACATCCGAACTCGTATAATTCACCTATCTTCGGATAGGGAAATTACGCCCAGAAATCCTCACAAACCGATTCGTATACGGGGAAAAACAACAACTAGGGTAAACACCTATTAAGATATGTTGATTACTGTATTAATCTATGGTTTTAAACAGGGGGATTTATGAAACATCTAATACTTGCAGCAGTTTTAATACCACAGTTAGTTTTTGGTCAGACTTATATTATGACCAATCCACAAGGATATAACACAGGTAGTATTCAAGTTCAGGGTAATCAAGCTACATTTGTAAACCCTATGGGTTATGTAACTCAAAATGCCACGATCTATCCAAATCAGATTGTTTTTGCTACGCCTAGCGGAGTAGTTACTAATGTGATTGGAACTACAGGCTATACAGTTCCATCTTCCCCACAAAGTCCTTCAAGTCCTAGGACTTTACAATGAAATACTTAATAATTTTATTGTTATTTGGATGCACTCAAAAAGTGGAATATAAAGATAACGAGATGGTTAACGGCTGTGTGATGCAGAAGTCAGGCGATCAATGGATAAGGACTTGTGGATGAACAATGAATCAGTAGCGTGGTTTGAACAAGACCCTGATATGAAATCAATTTGGTATCAATCTGACCAAGATAACCCTAATGCTATTCCACTCTATACCCATCCAGTAAAAGAACTAACAGATGAGGAAATACGCACTATTCAAGCTATATGTCACTTAAAAAATGTTGGTTATGATAATTTTATTATGCGGTTTGCTAGAGCAATACTAAAAAAAGCACAGAATAAATGACCACTTTTACTACCGAAGATAGGGAAAACGCCCAAAGTTATACGGTGAATGTACCTACTGAGGAAGATTATTTGCATGACTATAAAATGATGTTGATTATTGATAAAGCAATGGAATTACCAAACAAGGAAATGGGGGAAGTATGTTTGAAAGTTTTTGGGAGTTATACCCTCGGAAAGTGGGTAAAAAAATGGCAAGAACGGCTTGGGCTAAACTTACCGATAAACAAAAAATGGCGGCTATGACAGCACTTCCTAACCATATCCAATACTGGAAACAAAAAGAAACCGATACAGAGTTCATAAGCCACGCATCTAGTTGGTTGAACCAAGAGCGATTTGAAGATGAAATAGATTTAACAGTTAAGTCTGAAAGACCTAAACTTCCTTGGTATAGTAGCGATGCACTTACTATGGAGCATGGTAGAAAAATTGGACTTAATCCACACCCAGGCGAATCAATGCAACAGTATAGAAGTAGACTTGCATCGGTGCGGAGTCCGACAACTGCTTAAATACAGGCATGAATGGGGAATTAAAAAGTTTAGAGAGTTTTTAGCAAAACCACACAATTTACAAAGTTATTTAACAGATTACGAAGCGCAGTTTAGGCTTGGAAACAAAGGGGAAAACGGAACATGGCTCAATGGCTTATCTGGTCAGTCGGAATTGTCTATCTAATAGTAGCAATAGACTTATTTAACAAAGGTAATGTTGGTCTAGGACTAGCGTTTATAGGTTATTTTGTAGGCAATGTTGGCCTTGGATTGGCGGCTAAATGAATTATTTGTCAGTTTGTTCTGGCATAGAAGCTGCGACAGTTGCTTGGCATCACATGGGTTGGAAACCCGTAGGTTTTAGTGAA
>CAILDT010000195.1 GCA_903833025.1 uncultured Bacteroidota bacterium
AGGTTTATCATCTGGTTTTGGATTTTATTTACAGGTCCGGTACTTGGGTTGTTGTTGTTTGTGTTAGGCGTTCGCGTGTTCTCCGATTTGCCTGATACAGAAGCATTACAAAACCCGAAAACAAATCTTGCAACAGAAGTTTATTCCTGCGATATGAAAGTGCTTGGGAAATTTTACAAAGAAAATCGCACGAATGTAAAGTTTAAAGATATTTCGCCAAATGTAATTAATGCATTGGTGGCAACTGAAGATGCCCGTTTTTATAGTCATTCGGGAGTAGATATAAGAGCATTAGGTCGTGCTGTTTCCGGCGCGATGCTCCATAGAGATGCAACAGGTGGTGGAAGTACCATTACGCAACAACTTGCTAAAATGCTTTTTCCGCGTGAAGATTTGCACGGTTTCAAATTAGTGATTCGTAAAATTAAAGAATGGATTATTGCAGTTAAGTTGGAGCGCGAATACACCAAGCAGGAAATAATTGCGATGTATCTTAATAAGTTTGATTTTGTGAATAATGCAGTAGGAATAAAATCGGCAGCGGAAATATATTTTGGCACTTCACCTGATTCATTGCGTATTGAACAAGCTGCGGTGTTAGTTGGTATGGCGAAGAATCCTGCTATGTTCAATCCAAAGCGATTTAAAATAAAATCGGAAGGAAGGAGAAATACAGTGTTGCAACAGATGAATAAATATGGTTACCTCACCAATAAACAATTAGACTCTCTGCAAAAAATTCCGCTTACATTAGATTATCATTCGGCTGACCATAACGAAGGACTTGCGCCTTACTTCAGAGAATATATAAGAGATGTGTTTTTGAAAAAGTGGTGCGAAGAAAATCCGAAACCAGATGGAAAAAAGTATGATGTTTATACTGACGGATTAAAAATTTATACAACCATAGACTCTCGCTATCAGCGGCACGCAGAGGAAGCAGTAACGGAACATCTTACCGAACTTCAACGACAGTTTAATAAAGATTGCAAACAAAAAAAGAATGCACCATTTGCTTACAACGTAAATAAAGCAGAGATAAAAGATATTATGCATCAGGGAATGAAACGCTCGGAGAGGTATAGGGTGTTGAAAAAAACGGGGATGAGTGAAGATGATATTGAAAAGAATTTTAATACTCCGCTTGCTATGACTGTGTTTTCTTGGGAACGAGAAATAGATACTACAATGAGTCCGATGGATTCGATAAAATATTACAAAGGGTTTTTGCAAACCGGTTTTATGTCGATTGAGCCACAAACAGGGTATATAAAAGCTTGGGTGGGTGGTAATAATCATAAGTATTTTCAATACGACCACGTGGAGATTGGTCATTCGCGCCAAGTTGGTTCTACTTTCAAACCTTTTATTTATGCGCTTGCGGTACAAGAAGGGTATTCGCCTTGTTATAAATTGCCGAATGTAAGAACGTGTATTGATATGCCAGATGGGCAACCGCAGTGGTGCCCTGATAATTCCGCAGGAGATGAAAAAATGGAAGGCAGAAATATTACTCTTCGGTTTGCGTTAGCTAATTCCCTTAATTATATTTCGGCTTATTTGATAAAACAGTTCTCGCCGCAGGCAGTAATTACGTTGGTTAGAAAAATGGGAATTGTGAGTCCGATTGAGAATGTGCCTTCTATTTGCCTTGGTACACCGGAGATTTCGGTATTTGAAATGACTGGTGCTAATGCAACTTTTGCAAATAAAGGAACGTGGATTCAACCGACTTTTGTTACTCGCATTGAAGATAAAAATGGAAAAGTGTTGGCGGAATTTAATCCGAAGACAGAAGAGGTGATGAGTGAGGAAAAAGCATATATTATGTTGCAGCTGATGAAAGGAGTTGTAGAAGTAGGTACTGGTGCGCGTTTAAAATTTATGTACAAGTTAACTACTCCTATTGCAGGAAAAACAGGCACTACACAAAATAATTCTGACGGATGGTTTATGGGCATCACTCCTGATTTGGTTTCGGGATGCTGGGTGGGTGCTGAAGATAGAAGTGTGCATTTTAATAGTACTGATAAAGGGCAGGGTGCGGCGATGGCACTTCCTATTTTTGCGCATTATATGCAGCGAATGTATGCTGATAAAACGATTAAGATTTCGAAAGGGGATTTTGAAAAGCCAGCAAAGCGGATAGATGTGGAGATGGATTGTAATAAATATGATAAGGAAACAGAAAAAGAAGAGGAGAAAAATAATGTGGAGAATGGGGAATAATATAGAAACAATACTAATTTTTAAATTGAATAGGTATGAATAAAACAGTAAAAAATGCTGACGATGCCATTAAGGATATTGGCGATAATGTTACGATTATGCTTGGTGGTTTTGGCTTATGCGGCATCCCTGAAAATTGTATTGCTGCGCTTGTAAAAAAAGGTGTGAAGGGGTTAACTTGTATTTCCAACAATGCTGGTGTGGATGATTTTGGGATTGGGTTGATGCTGAATACTCGTCAAGTAAAAAAAATGATTTCTTCTTATGTAGGCGAAAATGCGGAGTTCGAAAGACAATTATTAAGTGGAGAATTGGAGGTGGAACTGATTCCGCAGGGGACTTTGGCTACGCGCTGTTTGGCGGCTGGTTATGGTATGCCAGCAATATTTACGCCTGCGGGAGTGGGCACAGATGTAGCCATTGGCAAAGAAACTCGCAAGTTTATGGTGGATGGTGAGGAGAAGGAATTTTTGATGGAGATGGCTTTTGATGCTGATTTTGCAATTGTAAAAGCGTGGAAAGGTGATACGCAAGGGAATTTGATTTATAGGGAAACGGCGAGAAATTTTAATCCGATGATGGCGATGGGTGGTCGTGTTACGATTGCAGAGGTGGAGATTTTAGTAGAGGCAGGTGAGTTGGACCCTGACCAAATTCATACTCCAGGGATTTATGTGCATCGTATTTTTCAGGGAAGTAATTATGAAAAACGAATAGAACAACGAACTGTTAGGAAAAAATAACAAAAGAATGTTTTCAATAAAGAGTGCAATTCCTTCCAAAAACAAATTATCTCTTTCTGTTTTACTGATTATTTTATTGTGGTTTTCGATTGTTCCGATGACTAAGAAGTGGGGAAACCCATTAACTTGGGATGTTTTCGGGTATTATTTATATGTGCCTGCAACATTTATTTGGAATGATGTTGCTTTAAAAGATTTTGGAAAAGTGGAGGAAGCGAATTTGAAATATGAAAATACGGATTCGTATTATCAGGGAAGTAAAACGGAAGAGGGAAATTGGATGATAAAATATTCGATGGGACTTGCGATGCTTGAAACACCATTTTTTTTTGTTGCGCATAAGTTGGCTCCATCATTAGGTTATCCGGCAGATGGGTTTTCGCGCCCTTATCAATTGGCAATGTTTTTTGCGCATTTTTTTTATTTGCTGATAGGATTTATTTTCCTTCGGAAAGTTTTATTGAAATTATTTTCGGATAAAATAACAGCTATTTTACTTTTATTAGTTGTAATAGGAACAAATTATTATACAATGGCAATGTTGGTGGGAGTAACTCCGATACATAGTTTGGAGTTTTCGCTGGTTTCCATATTTTTATTTCTCACTATTTCTTTTCACGAAAATGCAACAAAAAGGAAAGCAGTTTTTTTAGGGATTGTTTATGGATTGATAATTTTAGTAAGACCATCAGATATTTTAGTTGGTATTATTCCTTTGTTTTGGGGTGTTAGTTCTTTTAAGACATTAAAAGAAAAGATTACTATGATTTTTAAAAATCAGAAATTGGAAATAGTATTGTTCGGAATTTTGTTGTTCGTTGTTTTGTTTCCGCAATTGTATTATTGGAAAATAGTTGCAGGCAAATGGTTGTTGTTTAGTTATAATAATAATCCGGGCGAAGGGTTTGAGTTTTTATCCCCTTATTTGTCAGAACTGGCTGTTATTTTACGCTTATTATGCTTACATATAATCCATATATATGATCTGGTATCTATATAATCATTATCAATTTCAAAACTATACTTATCACCATGTAC
>CAILDT010000196.1 GCA_903833025.1 uncultured Bacteroidota bacterium
AATCTTTTTGTAGTAGAGCATACAAGAATAACAAGAAGTTGGTACATCTCTTTGTGATGCTGTAAAATTAGTAATTAAAGATGTGGAGGTTTTCGCATTACCCAATATTTTACTTTATTTAACATTAACTACATTATCGTTGTCAGCAAATGTGAGAAGGTATTAACATACTATAAATTTTACCTAACACGTAAAACATTCCAGCATTGCTAAACCTTTACGATTTAATAAAGTCTAACTCGTACCGCCGACTATAACTTTTAACTTTCGATAATCAATAGATACAAAATGATTATCGTTTTTTAATGTAATTTTGAGCCGGTTAACTCTACAATCAGGTGAAAGGAATTAAAATAATTTGTATTATTGCTTTGGTGCTGGCGTTTTCTGCTTGTACACATTATATTTATATTTCCAGAAGTTTATGGCAACCAAAACCTGTGGTGGCTGATGGAAAACCAACCGAATGGAAAACACCATTAAAGTATTATGATGAGAAAAGTAAATTACAATTTGCTATTTCAAATGATTTAAAAAATATGTACTTCTGTATAAGGGCAACTGAAAAGGAAACACAGACAAAAATACTTCGTGCGGGTTTGCAACTTTGGATAGATACCACCGGTAATAATGAGCATAGTATAGGAGTGTTGTTTCCGTTATCGAGTTCAACTATAAAAAGCACTAATAAAGAACAGGAACCACAGATTAGAGTGAAATCGCCTGACGTATCCGGATTTAAAAACAGATTTTTAAATGGATATAAAGAAATGGAATTATCGGGATTTAAAACTGGTATAAATGGTATAGGTCCGATAAACAGCAAGTGGGGAATAGTTACATCTATCAATTGGGATAGTGCTGAAATAATGACGTACGAAGCCATTATACCTTTCAACACTTTTTATAAAGATTCTATTACAGTGCACGACAGCCTAAAGCTAATGGGCGTTTCGCTTGTATTAAATGGACTTACAATGCCGGAAACAAAACACGAAGATACAGGTGGCGGCGGAAGTCGTGGTGGTGGTGGAATGCACGGAGGAGGAGGAATGCGTGGCGGTGGTGGTGGCGGTCACAGAGGCGGTGGTACTTCTGGTGGTGGTGGTTACCAAGGGTCGAATTATTTATATGAAAAGAATACAATAAAAAAAATATTTCAATTATGCGGTGCTAAAGAAAAGCCCTCAACTGTGGAATATGTAAGATAAATGAAGTATTTTATGATGAAAACTATTTAACGCACCCGAATGAGAATATTACAATACACAAAACCTTTACTCCTCTTATTTATTATTTCTGTTTGCTGTATTTACACTGTTTCCGCACAAAACAATTCGGGCAGTGTGGCAGGTGTTATAATGGATGCACAAACAAAACAAGCCATTGAATATGGCACAGTGGCTGTGCTTCGTGCAAATGATACCTCCATTGCAGGTGGTTCAACATCCGATGAAGCGGGTAATTTTAAAGTAGAAGCACTCCCTTTTGGTAATTACATATTAAAATTTTCTTTTATTGGATACCAAACCTATAAAACCGAAACCTTTACTATTACAGCTAATCAGCCCAATAAAAACTTTGGTACAATAAAATTAAATCCATCTATTACAAGTTTAAAAGCAGCAACAGTAGTAGGTATAGAGAAGCGGGTGGAACAAAACGGAGATACTGTTGCCTATAATGCAAACGCTTACAAAACCCACCCCGATGCTACCGCCGAAGATTTGGTTACGAAGATGCCTGGCATATCTTCTGACAATGGAACTATAAAAGCACACGGCGAAAATGTGAAACAAGTGTTGGTGGATGGCAAACCCTTTTTTGGCGACGACCCTAATATGGCGTTAAAAAACTTACCTGCCGAGGTGATTGACAAAGTGCAGGTGTACGACAAAGCAACCGACCAATCGCAGTTTACTGGGTTTGACGATGGCAACTCCAATAAAACAATAAACATTATTACAAAAGCAGGACGCAACAACGGGCAGTTTGGTAAGATATATGCCGGCTATGGCACTGACGACCGCTACATTGCGGGTGGTAACATAAATCTTTTTAAAGGCGAAAGAAGAATATCAGTGCTGGTGCTTTCCAACAATGTGAATCAGCAAAACTTTGCTTCGCAGGATTTGCTTGGTGCTTTGGGTGGTTCCAGTGGTGGCTCATCAGGCAGAGGAGGATATGGAGGGCGACCAGGTGGTGGCGGTATGTCGGGCGGTGGCGGTCCTGATGGTAGTGCTTCCAGTAATTTTCTTGTTGGGCAACAGGCAGGCATCACTACTACACAAGCCGCAGGTATTAACTATAGCGATAAGTGGGGACAGAAAATAAAAGTATCTGGAAGTTATTTTTTCAATCTTGCTGATAATTCTAATGGTACAAATCTGAACAGGAAATATACTACAGCCAAGGATAGTGGCTTGTATTATACCGAAGCAGATACTTCGTATTATAAAAATTTTAATCATCGTATTAATTTACGATTGGAATATAAAATAGATACGATGAACACCATCATCATTACTCCGAAAGTTAATTTGCAAAATAATAACACTACTTCTTCTTTGTTGGGAAATAATAAAAGAACTGATTTTGTATTGCCCGAAAGTAAAACTAACACCGCCAATCATTCATTGTTAAAGGGATATACGTTATCAAACAATATTTTGTTTCAGCATAAAATGAAAAAGCGTGGCAGAACTATTTCCTGGAACGTAGGCACAGATGCGAATAATAAAACAGGCAACAGCTACTTATATTCATTAAGCAATTATTATTATTTAAACGACAGCTCACTTATTAATCAGTACGCAAACCAATATACAAAGGGTTATACA
>CAILDT010000197.1 GCA_903833025.1 uncultured Bacteroidota bacterium
AACGCCATAAACACCTATTTTGCCAAAAAAATCTTCTGAAGAAAAATGAAACCCACTCCAAAATAAATAATGATACAACATAATAAATGTTGCCATTGCTCCTCGTAAATAATCTAATGTGTCTATTCTTTTCATAAAGTTTGTAAATAAAAAAGAGGATTAAAATAATCCTCTTCTTTATTTTTTATTTAAAATTAATTCACTCACCCAAAACTATTTTTTTTGTAACAGTTCCTTTTTGTGTTTTTATTTCTGCAAAATAAATTCCTGTTGGTTGGTTTGATAAATCAACAGTGTAAGAAGTATTATCAGTTTCATCAGAAGAAACAATTTGCCCTAAAGCATTAATTATTTTTATTTGTTTTTTATCAAAATTGTTTTCAAAAGAAATAATTGTTTTTCCTGTTGAAGGATTTGGAAAAACAGTACAACTGATATTATTTTCATTTTCATTTATTCCATCACCTGATACTGGATTTGCAGATAATTTTAAAATTGTACCATCTAATCCGCAGGAATAACCAGCATTTGCAGTAAAATATGAACCATATTGTCGGCTCGAACTTGATGGCTGTGCTGTCCAAGTTGTTCCGCCATCTATTGTTTTAATAATTGTACTTGTGTTAAAACCAACGTTTCCGCCAATTGCAAATCCTGTTGTTGCGTTTTGAAATTTTACAGAAGTAAAATAATCAAAACTCCCGCTATTTAGTATTGTCCAAGTAGTGCCGCCATCCATTGTTTTAACTATTGTTCCCACATCGCCAACACAATAACCTATAAGTGAATTTGTAAAACAACAGTACCATAAACCGTGTGTGGTTGGTGATGCAAGTGGTAACCAAGTTGCACCGCTGTTGGTTGTTTTTAATATTGTTCCATTGTCGCCACATATAATATAAGTTGTAGGCGTTAAAAATGAAATGGTATATAAAGCATTTAATGTTCCCGATGTTTGTTGAATCCAAGTAACTCCGCCATTTGTAGTATATAATATAGTGCCTGTATTACCAATTGCGTATCCAGTGTTTGAATTTATAAAACCAAGATACCTAATGTTTGAAGAGCTTCCAGTGTTACATTGTGCCCAAGTTAAGCCGCCATCTCCTGTTTTTAATATTACTCCTCCGTCTCCTCCGGCATATCCTGTAAGCGAATCAGTAAAAATTAATGTGGAAAGATACATTGAACTGCCGCTTGATAATGAATACCAACTTGCACCCGCATTATTTGTTTTAATAATAGTTCCTAAATCGCCAACGGCAAAACCTGTATTAATGGAAGTAAAATATAAATCGTGTAATCCGATAGTAATTCCGCTATTAAGTGGCATCCACGTTTGCCCTTTACAGCAAATTCCTGCAAAAACCACTAACATTATTAATACAATTTTTTTCATCTCTATATATTATAGTACAAAAATAAGAAATTTATTTCAAAAAAAATCCCGCTCTATATTATTGTAATGCTCCCCAAAATTTAGACTGGAATCAGAGTTAAAAATAAGTGTAAATTTAACCAATCAAACAGTCAAACAAT
>CAILDT010000198.1 GCA_903833025.1 uncultured Bacteroidota bacterium
CGACTTTTTGCAGGGCGCGCGGGCAAAACAAAAACAATTCCAAACATTTCTTCCAAAACTCACCAAACCAACCCACTTAGAATGCACTGCCAAAACCTAGGATGTCCTTCTGGTCAATCTGCTATCTGTAGTGTGTTTCTGAACGATTCTAACACTAGTACTCCTGTTTGTCCGTTGTGCGCTTTTCATCATGGTATTGATCAGTTTACGGATGTGTTTATTGGCAGTGTTCTGGAGGTTCTACTTATGGATGAGACTGGCCACGTCATCCCACGACCTTTGTTGGAGTTTCATGCCATGGCCTTTGAGATTCTGCGAGGAGAGGACATATCTGTGGGTGTAGTTGCCAGATTCCGGAATGCTTATCGTCGCTGTACTCGAGTCTACTATGATTACACCCTTGTTACCCCTCACCCGCCTGGTCCTCCCTATATTGTGTACGCTCAGGCTCCCGAAATCCCATTACTTCCTGAGTGCGATGCAGATTTGACTCAGATTACTATTGCGGGTGAAGTTTACAGCCTTTTGCCCACGGGTTTCTCCAGACAAACGGCAATTTGCGTTGATTCGGAGCCCTGTTTCTATTGTGCGAGTTCTAAATGCCACTACCAAGTGATGTGCAAGCAGTGCGATGGACTAGTCTGCGCGGAGATAATAAGAACTTTTAAGAAATGTAGCTTTTGTAGAACTGCTTTTTAGATTATATATTATATAATTAAGTTCTATTTAATTTACGCCTTGTACTTTTACGTTCCCAATAATTATCGGGTTCTTTAAGCTTACTTATTCTGCTAGAACGCCTTTCTTTAGTCTTTTTTACACGACGCGCCGTAGGTGCAGGTTCTGGCTCATCTCCCCCGTCTTCAAAGCCTCCTCCACCACCGTAATCTTCGTCTGGATGTCCAGCTCCTCCGCCAGTTACTAAGTGGTGATTACTACCTGGCTTGTAATGAACAGGATTCTTGATACATTGCACATTTCCATCCGTGTCTTTAAATGTTCCATACTTACATTTCTTATGATCTTCGTTTTTAGAAGGGTATAGTACATGACTCTTAATGTAAGACGGAAAATACTCTCCGTTTCGTTTGAGAGTCTCTAAATCGTGAGAACGCATGTCTTGATTTGTTAATGTTCTTTCATGAGCTCCTCCATGTTCCCTTGCTGCTTCTGTTTCTCTCATAAAGTGATTATAAGCGCGTTTTTCGCCAAATTCTGGTATTCTACGTCCCTCCGCTCTAGTCGTTCCTCGTCCTCCTGTTCTAATATATTCCCCCTCTTCGTTATATACCTTATCTTGTCGTTTTCCATCATCTTGATCTGGTAATACTCTAGCTCTACCTTCTCTTAAGTAGCGGAGAGTTTGTTTATATACTTCCTTATTTCCCAGGCCTAAATCCTCCGCATTGATATGACTATTTGCAAAAGCTCTTGGAGGTCGCCCTTCATCCATTAGACGTTCAAGTTGTTGAACTTTTCCTTGGTGCTTATAAATAACTCTAGCAAACAGCTTAACTTTTTCATCACGAGCAAGAGAATTATCGTTTAGATGCTCGCTGGCTTCGCGAATTATGTTAGCTAGTCGTTTCTTTTTACGTTTAATAGAGCGAGTACGAAGCTCATACTCTTTATTTCTATTAGGTTCTTCGTCCGCCATAAAACAAAATACTGAATACGAATAAAAATGATTTATTATATAATAAAACTCTATTTTAATAAAACAATGGACTGAACTAAGCAAGTCAAGTCATCTTGCTCGTAAAAATCAACACGAGATCTTAGACAGCGAGGAAATTCGATTGGTTCATCATCTTCAATGTAACTGAATCCGTCTTGAGAGCATGGATAACAGTAGAGCATCATTAAAAGAATACGCCCATTATTTCGCAGTCTACCCATTCCAGACACTCTGCCAAACGCTTTTTCACCGCACTTAAAACAAAAGCCACGACAGTACGGAAAGTACCGATTTGTTTCCCAATGGTCCTGCATTCGAAGGCAACCTCTCCAAACAATGTCTGGATTCATGATTAACGAGTTTACACCTCCATTTTTGAGAGAATTCTCCATTCGACAGATTTGAAAAAGCCATTTGAAGATTTTAATTCGAATATTTAAATCAAAGATACCTGATTTAAAGACTTTGAAAAACAACTGCATGTGATCCGGCTCCTGCATGAGCATCTTGGTTGATTGCCATCTCATGGATCCTTGTTTTTCCCAAACATCTTCTTCAAAATAGTCGTCGTAAACATAGTTTTTTAGGAGCGCCATAGTGCAAAAAATGATTTTTACGCGCGCGCGACGATAAAAAATAAATTTTCGATGGCATAGAAAATTTACGGTCAATCTCCACCATTCGTTTAGAAAAAGAAAAAACGCCAGCGACAAAATAAAAAATAAACAAAAAATCATTTTTTCCAAAATGAATTGGAACGATCCCGAGTTGGGTGACGAGTTAAATGCTTTTATTGATGATTGGGGTGAAGGTTATCAAGACCTTGGCCATGCGGTATTGGGTGCTCCTATTGGTCAAAATCAACTGGTGCAATTTCAGCCGCAAATGAATAGTCCATTTGGATTGGTTCACGTCTATCAAGTAGATCAAGTCTTGATTGGAATGAATACACCCGATGCGGTCCCTGTTTTTAATTGGGCGTTGGACATTCAAGTGATGGTTAATACCACCTTTCAAACAATTGCTGCTTATTGCTTTCGAACTGCTTATCGTGCTTGTCTCGCATGGATTGGTGGACAAATGCCAGAGAGTGACACCCATTATTGTCAAATTCGCCTTCTTCAAACTGGTTTTATGCTGTATGATTTAACTAGTGACATGTTGCCAGTGTCCGACGTTCTGTTAGATTTTGTTAACTTATATCTTTTAATGGTTCAAAGTAATGATAATCAGACTTTACAAATTAATAGAAATGAATTTGAGTTTAGATATACTTTTGTATTGAGTAATGGAGTAACTGCGGCATTAAATGAACGCAACATTGGTCGAGTTTCTTCTTTTGGAAATCAATTAGCCTCTAATCCTCTGCAGGCTCGTACGAGTTTACTAGCTAGCCGTAACAGATACCTAGCTCAACGTCAAAATCATACATTAGGGAGACATAACTTTCAAATTGTTAATGATGCCTTTGCGGTGAATCCGGTCTTTAACGAAGTAAACGTGCAAGAGCTTCGAAACAAGCGCAAGATAGTATCCAAAGCGGTCGATGCGAAGAAGAAGCGTAATCCTAGGAAGAAGAAGCTAAAAGATGTGGAAGCCGTAGCAGAGGAGAAGGAAACACCCGCACCTAAACAACGAACTCGCGCTCCTTGGACTCAAGATCAGAAAGATAAATATGCCAAGGCAAAGAAAGATAAGCGTTTATTAGGTCGTTCGGATGTTCGTGGTATATATGATACACTCAAGAGCAAGATTTTCTTTCATACATCCATTGAGGAATACTTTTTAAATACCAAAGCCGCACTTCGTGTTCCTACAACTTGGGAAGAAGGGTATTGTATTGCGATGGCTTTTTTAAAATCTGAGATGCGTACTTACAAATCCGACGGTTCTCTGGTGTTGGAGAGTGTTCCGGTCCAACTGCCTTTAGCGGAAGACTATATTACCTGTCCAATTCTTCCTCAGTTTGAATCTATTTTATGCGAAAAACATTGCGATTTTATTAATGACAATCAAATAGTGATGTTTAATCCTTACAAATACCGTAATGAAGACTCGAGTGTTTCAAAGTTTCAAGAAACAATGAATAAAACTTTATTACAGCACTGGTTCACTGCGGCTCAAAATGTTCACGAGTATGCTTGTTCTCAAATCGAGTGTGATGTCGAGCCAAATGATCCAATGTGCCTACAAGCTTATGCGGATGTTTTTGAAGTTTACATTGCCGTGTACCATCTCGAAGTGCAAGGCCGCAGGGCAAGAATTTTAAAACCTTCTCATTTCTCTTCTGATGTACGCAAACAAGATTCCTTCAATGTTGTATCCGTGTTAATCAGCGAAGGTCACTGTACAGCGATTACGAATCTTCGCGACTTTTTGAAGAATAAAGCATCTGCCAATAGAAGTACTTTGTATAACTATTGTATTTTTTGTGAAAAGAACTCGACCGCAAACAACGAAACTGTTTCTAGCAGCAAGACTCATTTTGTGCAATGTGCTGAAAAAGATTGTGGACAGCTAAATTGTGATGCAGACAAAGTCAGTCGGTCAAAAATGGTAAAGAATGTGTATCCTCGACCGTTTTGGTACAACAAGAAAGAGAAAGTGCTCATGTGTAATTTATGCAAGGAAGAAGTTGTCGGTGATTACACGGGTCAGATGGAACATGTTTGTCTAATGAAGAAGCCAGATAAATTGAAAGTGGGCGAAGAGTGCGACATTTATGTCTATGATCTCGAGTGTGCTCAGATTAAGGATGAAGTAAACAAGGTCTTTATTCATGAGTGTAATCTAGTTTGTGTGAGAAGAGCATACCCTGACCCTGTAACCGGAGACTTTGATCGTCATAGTTTTGAAAATGTGGGTGATTTTGTTGCTTGGGTACTCTCAGACCGAAGTTCGGCTCGCGTGTTTTTAGCTCATAACGGTTCTAAGTACGACGCTCAATTCATTGTTAGATACTTGGAAAAGAATTTAATTGTTCATACTTTTATACCTTCACCTTGTTCCATGCACGCGTATTTGAGTCTTACCATTTCATTCGGCGCCTCCTGTTCCGCAACATTTATTGACTTTCGTCATTTTATGCCTGGTTCTCTAAAAAACATTGGCTTATCGTTTGGTTTAAGCGTTGCAAAGGGAGATTTTCCTCATCATTTCAACAATGGCTTTAACGATTACTACGAGGGAGCCATGCCCGTACTTCATGACGAACAGCATGATTTTTGGTGTCTTAAATCTAAAAGAAGTCAGGAAGAATTAGACGATTTTGAACAATGGTATACAAGTCAACAAGAAGTCTACTGCACGTGCGAGGAATCCTGTGTCTGCGATAAACAAAAGTGGAATTTTAAGGCCGAAATTTTAAAGTATTGTTGGCTCGATGTGGATGTGTTAGCCGAAGCTTGCAGAAAATATCGCGACAATGCCATGGCTTTTGGAGTAGATGAGGAAACCAATGAGGGTTGGGTGTCCAAGGGAATTGACCCTTTTCAATACCTTACTATTCCGCAATTGGCTTTAAATTTGCTCTTGGCTGGTTCTCCTATCGAAGAGCAAATTACTATTACATTGACCAAAACACGTAGAGATAGAAGTATAAAAGCCATTGCGTGGATGGAGCGAGTCGCTGCGGAATCGGGAGAGAAAATATTGCACATTGGGAACCATCACCGCGAGTTTTTCTGCCAAAAGTCTCATCGTTATATGGATGGGGTGACAAGAGGAGCCAATCCGCATCTTTACCTGTGTTTAGTGTGTGACTTCCATGCTTGCCCATTTTGTTTTTATGAAGAAATTCAAATGGGAGTAGACCATCCTGCTCGTCCTGGAACTTATGGACGAGTTCATCGTGACACAGAGCTGTTTGTTACAGACTTGATGGAATTCTATGGTACAGACAAAGTTCATATTATTTGGGAACATGATTTGGAAGACTTGTCTGCTCACGAAATACAGTTGGGAGATGTTATGAAAGATCGAGAAATGTTTTATGGCGGCCGTACCGAAGTGTTTAGCCCTTATGTCAACGCGGACTTATTTCCCGATTCTGTTTTGCAATATCACGATGTCTGCTCTCTGTATCCGTATGTTTGCGCTTTTAAAGAACTTCCTATTGGCCATCCGGAAACATTGCTCAGTGAGGAGATTGACTTGGCTCGTATTTTGGATCTCGACCATCCGGATCGCTATTTTGGCTACGTACGTTGCACGGTGGTGCCTAATAATCGCGATGTCATTGGTCTTCTTCCTTTTCGAGATGTTGTGTCAGGCCGTCTGGAGTTTCCATTACATCCAATGACGGGGTCCTGGGGAACGCAAGAACTGGAATTGGCTCTTCGTGAGGGATATCAAGTTACCCAAGTCTTTGAGGTAATGAATTGGACTCGCGAAGAGCGCAGCGACACTCTTCTACGTGGATATGTTTCTTTCTTTTTACGAATGAAACAAGAAGCCGAAGGTTGGGTGAAACTTGGGGCCACTTCAGAAACCCCCTCCTCCGAAGAAGCCAATGCTATCGTTCTACGCGTCTTTCGAGAAAATGGTTACATTGCCCGTTTACGTCCAGAACGAGTGGAGAAGAATCCAGTCAAGCGACAAATGGCGAAATTATTTTTGAACTCCTTGTGGGGTAAATTTTGCCAGAAACCGCATTCAGAGAATTATGTTGTTATCAACGGATATCAGCAATTCGCTGCCTTATGGTTTGATCCTGCCATTGATCGAAGTAAATTCTGTTTTCGTCATTTAAGCGGACAGACTTGGAAAGTAAAGTACAATCATTTGACTGACTTTACGCGTCCGAATGCCAAGTACAATATTTACCTCGCGGCCAAAGTTACCGAGTGGGCCCGGTGTGTTTTACATACCCAAATGCTTCAGATATCAAGGTATTATCGGGAATATCACCGGGGTCCTGAACTGCCATTGCATTTTAATCCCATTGTTTACTGCGACACGGACAGTATTATTTTCTTGTACCCAAAATCGGCTCCTTTACTATGTGGTAATGGCCTTGGCAATTGGGTCGATGAACATCCGAGACAAACAATTCAACGCTTCTTTGGCTTAGCCCCTAAATTTTACTACTTGCAATTTTTAGAAGGAGATCACGATTTGCTAAAGTCCAAGGGCATTCAAATGAGTATGCACAATGCCGCAATGATTAATGGGTTAAGCTTGGGTAAACAGCTATTAGAAAAGTTTTTTCCTCGCTCCGAGGAGGGGGAATTATTACCTTTTCAAGGTTATTTGCCAATGAAGAACATGTTGATGGGGATCAACACGGTAAGCTCTAAGCTCGAATATGGGGTTATGTTAACTAGATTTACCGAGGATAAGAAATTAGGCCCTGTGATTTCTAAAAGACAATTGGTTCATTATACCTTGGTGGACAATGTAGAATACGAGCAGAGCGTGCTGGATTTTTTCCCGCAGTTTTTAACAATTCCGAAAGGTTACTACGCAAGCATTCAAGAAGTGGCCGAAGAAAATTATGCTAGTTTGCTAGAATGTTATGATGAAATTTAAATGATTTTTACTTTAACTTAATTAATCGCATTAAATTAATAAACAAATATTTTTAATAGTAAGTAAGCATATGCCCGCCTGGCACAAAACTCATCTTTACCACATGAGGCACAATCGCCGTGCATCCAACCTGGGTCGCTGTACCTATTGCCCCGTTGGAGGGACTCAATACATTGATGCTGTTCATGAGTTCGCAACCGGTCATTCGAATAGAAAGCTGTTCTTGTCCTAAAAATTTACCTGTTCGCATTAAATCTTCATGATTCGTCCAACTCTCAAAATCCCAGCCTAAGTAAAAAGTTCCAATGGGAGGAACAAATTTATTCAGAACACCAACAAAGCCGTTTTGGGCTCCAGGGGCTTTGTATGTTTCCTGACGAATACCTCTGATGCGCGTCCCTTTAACCGCTGTATCACTCATTTCCGCGATGACGTAGTAGGGATTTTGAGTGATGGTCTGGTCGTCCAACGCGGCCACAGGAACAAAGGTAGTAAAGAAACCCATGTCTAAGAAAGGATCAAAAGAGAGCCCCGTCAGATTCAAAGAATTTTGTGGAACGTTCCATCGGGTTAAAGACATAGCTTCGGAACTGCACCAGTTCCAATTGTGAAGAGAATGGGTTGATTTCTCTCGTTCGACAATCATTTCAGAGACAGTTTGAATTGGCTGAAGTGGATATTGTTTTGTTCCAGAAAACAATTGGTAGCTGAAAGACCCCATAGAGGAAGTATCTAAAGAAGATTTCAACGAATAAATCCCTCCAACATCGGGACCTACCCCTGCTTTTCCAATGACCCCGGCAGAACTGGCACTTGCAGCAAAAGAATTCGAAAAACTTAGCCCCGTAAATGGATTGCTGAAAGAATTGGAATAATAATCATTGCTCGTGAGTTGAGCAGCCGCTCGGAAAACAAGGTATAAAGCAGTCGCTTGACCAATTTGAATGGGGAGAATAATATTTTGCTGAACCCCAATAGCGCAATTTGCTTCAAAACTGCGGTAGCCGCGAGTCCAAACTACAATTTCAGAAGTGGCCGCATGCTGAATAATGGCGGAAGTAGAAATATCATCTAATTGTACTTGTTCTCCAATGTACTGCAAATCGCGAATAGCAAAAACGGTGATTCCCGCATTGTTGAAATTGTCAGACACATCGAGACGAGAGGACACTTGGCATCGACGAGTTTGAGGACAAGAAGCTGGTAAAAATGTTCCATAGCATGACGCTCTTTCATTGACATAATTACTCACCGTGACCCCAAAACCTTTCGCAAGCCAAGGCGTAGCTACGGGAATGTATTGCGGTTTAGGCAGATTGGATTGAGAACTCATGGTAAAACCGGCCGCTCCGGTAGCTAACGTACCATCGCCAAATCCCATGGCATTTCCAAAACCAACATTCGGACTTGCCGTGTTCTTCAGAACAGGGTGAACGGGGAAACAGAAATCTTCTCCCATGGCAGAAGCACTAGTATACATGTTGGAAAAAGGAACAATTCCTCCATTCGTAGCTCCCGCAGCAGTTACCGCAGCAGCACCATCTCCGCCAGAATACAAAGCAATATCTGAAGGTTGTAGATAACATAGGCCCGCATAGGAACAACCGAGAGCCGAATTGACGGAAGAAAATTGGGCGAGACCATTACCACCATTGGCAGCTGTTACTGCTTGGGCATTAATTGCATTGCATTGCCTGGCTTTTCCTTGCCCGGAACCGGTAAAAGGAGCAAAATCACGCACTGTTCCAGGCACACGACGCAATGGATCCATTGTTAACCATAATGCTTTTTGATTTGAAGCCAATTTAAATTCAATGCGAATATTATTAGCTCCAATGAGGAGGTCAGGAAACATTTTATCGGCTAAAATACCGTATATACCACTGACAAAAGGCATACTCACACGGTATTCAGTATAATTGTTGTTGCCTGAATTAGTGTAACCACCCGAACTCGCCGTCAGTTGTTGTCCCACGGAAGCGTAACTATCCGTAGTGGCCATAGAGGCACCACTGCCAAGAAGGGAACCAGGAAGACCGATGGGTAAGGAGCGAACATTGGACAAATATTTGAAATATTCGGCAAGTTTTGTTTTGCCAATAAAAGTATCGACTTCGGCATCATCCACTTCCCCTTGCAAAGTACTTGGCTGGTAATCGGGCCAAAGAGCAGGCGTATATGTTGCACATGGTAACCAAGGGTAATTAACTTCGGTTGCTCCCAAATTTTGGTAATGCGCCACTTGTGTGTTTCTCCATGCTCCGTAAGAATTAGACGGAATTCTTGCTCCTGCAATTACGGTTACATGCATAGCTCTTCCTACAACGAGTCTTCCAAACCCGGATGCGTTAACAGTAGTTGCGCCTTCTGAATTTGTTCTTGTGGCATACGCAGGAGCAGCGATGACGGTAGCAGGAGTATTTGTTTGCAGTGGTTCGTCGTTGAAATATCCAGTACAATCTGTACCAAAAATTTGACCATGAGAAATCGTTGTGGCACCAAGTAACTGAGCAGAAACAGTTTTGGAACCCAAATCGGTAATGGAGGTCGCTAGAGTGGCATCTGTGATGGCAACCCCTGTAGTCGCATCTCCCGAGTAACCCATCGCAAAAGCCGCCGGCTGATATACGGCCGAATTTTTATCCATGAAAGGAGTACGACCAAACATAGGGACTCCGTTTGAATCGACCATGGCTGGTTTGACAAAGTTGAGATGTTTATCTTTTGCCGCTCCATTGTTTGCCCTCCATTTATTGCGTCGATAGACATGATATGGTTGATCTTGCCAACCTCCTTGCTCCATTAACAAATCAACTGTTTCAGAATATCTCAAATTTTCTTCGACAGGGGTGCCAGAAGAGTAGACCCGCATTTCATCAAAAAAGATAATGGCGCCACAAGGACCAAAATTTAGATAATCCACGTAGGCATTTGTATTGTTAATCTGAAGAGTGCAGTTAATACAGCCCTGTTTCACGTCGGTAAAAGTGCCAGGGGTGCCGGTTTGCAGAGGAAGAGACACCAAAGAGCTAGCATTCCAACTGTTTGCGCTATTTGCCGAGAGAGCATATCGGGTTCGAAGACAAAAAGCGCCTTGGGGTTTTTCTTTTGCCAGTTGGACTTCCGCTGGCAACGCGGTTGCGGTGGACATTTGGAAAGACATTTTCTATTTAATAATTTCCAGTACGACGACGTCTTGAATGAACTGATTTTCCTCCTAATAATGAAGTCTGCGTATTTTTTCTGCCTAAGAATTGTTGAACAGTAGCTTTGCTGCCGATTTTTTTAACACCACGAAACATTTATGAAATATGAAATTATTTTAAAAATGATTGTCTTTTTATTAAACATAACGATTCATGACACAAAATTTCACAATAATATAAATTGATCCATCGCATTGACATAGGTGCTTTGCTTGGGTGTTTTTCCCACATTTCTCTTGCCTTTTTCATAATCTTGACGCTGTCTGGCACTTAGAACGGCTCTTTCTTCCTTGTCGTCTTCGCTTTGACTATCTCCTTCGCTACTGCTATTTGAACTTTCAGAATCTACTTCCACTGGTCTTTTCTTTTTCCTCTTGTCCTTTTTTGGCGGAAGTGTTTCTTTTTTAGCTTTTGATGATGAGCTAGACTTCTTTTTAGGACGACTCACTTCATCTTCGGAACTACTATTATTGCTATCCGAAGAAGAAGCAATCACTTTGCTCTTCTTTTTGGTTTTTGAATCCACTCCTACGCTCACTGCCGCATCGTCTTGTTGTTTCTGCATAATTGCCTTCACGCGCCTTTTAATTTCGTCTTTTTCTGATTTTGCCTTCTCTGCCTTTAATTGTTTTGTAATAATGTTTTTTTCTTCCAAAGCCTTTCTCATTTTATTAAATCCTTCTAGACGCTTTTCGGTCCACTTAAACTCCTTTCGCTTTTTTGTCGACTCGACAGAAACGAAATCATTATTTTGACTTTCATTCTCTTGTTTTTCGCTACCTAGTTCCTCCTTTCGTTCTTCTTTCATTTCTGCCATTTTAAAAATCAAAATGGATCAAAAATCACAACCGAAAGATTCTAAAAAAAATGAAAATCAGTACGTTCTGTAAAAATATTTTTATAAACTTTCTAATTTATTGCAAGTTTCGTCGATTTAGGATCTGGAGTCAAAATAGAGATTGATACGACGCAGTATCGAGCTAATTTGTTAAGGCCAGAGAAGAAAATCAAGCCAAAAAAGGGAACTGTTCCACAAATGCATGCCGCCGAAGAAGAAGTGATCATGGAGGGCGAGAAATTCCGCGTGGAAAGAAGTATTTTGCGTTATGAAGCATTAGAAGATGTGATGGACGATTTGCCTGATTTTATAAAAGATATTTTAGAAAAATAGTAAAATCATTATTAACGTTTAAGATGGCTACCGGTAACTCCGATTTAAAAAGTTTTGCTGTTTTTGTAAATTCCAAAAGCGCTATTGAGAATACGACGGCAAAAAGCGAAGTCACAATCCCTTTTATAGCAAATATTGCCGTGCATGAACCTTTTAAAACATTTAAATTTTCACTCATTGATGTTTTATTTACAAACGTCTTTTTCAATGTTCGACCTGGAGCGCAGATATTAAAGTATATAAACACTTATGCGCCAGGAAGAGGTTTCACAACTCCACAGTTTGAAATACATGAAGTGGTTATTCCAGAAGGGTTTTATGATTATGCCTCGCTATCTACCTATTTAAGTCAAGCGGGAATTTTAGGGATGCAAGTACACACAAGCACTTATTTTTTTAACATTTACAAGGGGTTTGGAGCCACCGAGAGTAGCGTTTCAAGCACGGCCGCAGTCATTGATGCTGCGGTGCCCGCATTGGCTCAAGGAAAGATTCTATTCAATACTCCGACGCTAGGTGATTATTATCAAGATAACGTTGGAATTACAAGTAATTACGCGGGGTGGACTGCTCCTTATTCTTACATTTATTCGGGAGTATATCTTGTCGAGGATCAAAGTACCTATCGCATGTTACGGATGTTGGGCATTACTAATGACAGTACTATTCCCTCACCCATTCCTGGGACAACCTATTCTGGATTTGGTTTTAAAATATACTCTAAAGAAACTACGTCCCTTACAACAAATACATCTTACTCATTCGATAATGTTACTTTTGTTAGCGATCCTCTCTTGGCAAATACGACTCACAAAACATTGGTTCCAAGCACGATTGCCGATCTGTCTGGATTAGATGAAATTTACATTCATTGTCCGCAGTTCAGAACTCAATTTCAATCCAGCTACTCCAAACAGCCAATCGGACCGAACGATGTGATTGCGGTCATTCCTGTCTCGGTTCCCTTTGGTACAAAAATGCAGTGGAGTCCTCAATTTCCATTACACGCCTATTTGCTAAATACCAATGTTCAGCAATTAGAGTTCCGCATGACCAATTCAAATAACGAATTGCTTAACTTCAATGGGATTGATTGGTCGATGACCTTGTTTTGCGAAGAAGAAATTGATGAAAGTCGTCTGGAGCTAGAAAACGGGGGTACATTTAATAACCCGTTGCAAATAAATGCGAATCTAAATGCCGGTTCGCAAATGGAAGAACGAGGTAATCGTTTAAAACGCGGTAGATTAAATAACAATAGAAAATAATAATATCTTAGTAAATTTACGTTTCTATTTAATAAACTATTACTATTTATAAATTTGCCGCACTTGCTACGTCTAATTCTTTCTCCGGAAAGCGGTAGATGGTGGGATAGACTTGTATAACCTCCTTAAGCATTGGCAAATGGCATCCGATAACTTGATCTCTAATCATGGGCACCAAATTTAAGTCTTTCCAAACCTCTTTTTCTTCTGCTTCAACCAGCGGCAGCAACGCTTTTACCTGCAAAGGCGTTGGTAGAACAAATACTGACAAGGCGGCTTTTTGCAAATCGTTGGGAATCTCCGTGTGGCGATGAATAATTTCAATTCGAGTATTGCGATCGCCGTTAATTCGTTTCCTACCTGGATGAAGCGTATCTTCCAACGTCTCTCTGGTCAACTCTTGAAAGTCTAACGACTTTACATCTCCTCCGTTTCGCGCTAATTCAGCTCGTACTTCATCCAATGTTTTGCCTTCTTCTTTCAACTTATCCAAGAACAAATTGTATTTAGTCCATAAGTCTTCATTTTTGCGAGCCAGGAAGTGCTGAATAGGATACTCCTCGTACTTTTTAGCAATAGAATCGCAGGCGTCTTCTGAATTCAGTTTAAAGCAAGCAATAAATCCTAACCCGTGGACTTCAAAGCGTTCAAATAAAATAGTATCATCCGTTTCAAAACTATTCACACAATTGATCTCGCCCACTTTTTTCGTGGACATAAATTGGCTTAAAAATAATCGTTTTTGGATTTCTGCGCATTCGCGCAAAGTGTCAATTGCAGTGGACATTTTGAAATGTTTAAAAATGATTTTGTCGACGAAATAAAAAATAAAAATAAAAAATAAAAACCCCGTGATGATTTTGTTCTAGAATAAAAACGAAAAAAGTTTTAGAAACGCGTCGAAAAATAAAATTTGTCGGTCAAAATCATAAAAAAGAAAAAATCATTATTTTGATTTTCATCCAAACACAAAAACTCAACATGGCCTCCCCTCTTCTTCCTATTCCCGCTTCCCTAAAGGTAACTCCCAAATCAGTTTATGTGGGAGACCCCAAGCAACTAGTGGACTTACTCAGCAGTGGGGTCGCTGCCCCTATTTTAGATGTGACTCGCACGAAAGGAAACATGCCTCTGTTCAAGTACAAACTTCGTTGCAAGACATTATTCAACGGCAATTTGGACATTTATTTTCTGACTGACTTTCCTAATCAAGGCCTCACTGCTTCTCCGTGCGTGACGGAGGTCGACAAATCCGAGATTGTCTTAAAGATGAGTACGGATGAAGATGCGACCTGGGAATGTCAAGATCAGATTCGAGCGACTCGTTATGCAGTGAATCTAGAGTCGGCATTGAACTATTGGGCGGTGCTCATGGAAGAAGAAGTTCGAAAGGTCTACCCTGACAAAGTTCCAGTTCAAGTCGATCGTTATGCCCGCGAAGGCGCCATTGTAATGAAGCCGAATGTTTTTGGAAGCAAAGAGTTCAACTTGCCTGAATTCTTGCGTGGATGTGTCGCTCGCAATGGAACACCTTGCTTCAAAGTCGCTTATGCCTGGCTTGCCTCTACCGAAGATCTTCGAAGCGACAATCACATGTGGGGAGTTAAATTTGAGTTATCTCCTTACCCTCAATTTCCTGCTTCAGTTCGAGTGAGGAAACCGATCTCTGCCGCGGAAAAGAAAGTAGAGTTGGACAAGAAACGCAAGGAATTGCCTGCCGACGAAGATACGGAAGAGCCGCCTAGTAAGATTTAATTCTTCTTTAGTAGAAATAGTGCTGATATATGTTGTATGTATTGCTAAATCATTTCTTATTCAAAATGAACATTTATATGTCTTGAAATAATTTTAAATGAATCATTTATTTTAACATGTCTCAAATTTCTGGTGCCATTAAAAATGAAGGGCTTAAATATAAAAAATTGCCAACTCCCGACACTGCCCCGTCGTTATTTAAACTGCATACATTAGCTGCCTTTATTGGCCCGCGTGGTTCGGGTAAAACCAATGCCGTTGTTTTATTAGCTCGTCGCTACCTAGATGATGGTTCTATTAACCGCATCTTTATCATTAGCCCTACGTACGACAGCAATCGCATATTTGATTTATTGGAACCGAATCCGGAAGATGTGTTTAAAAATATGCACGAGTGTTTGCAAGACATTAGCACGATTGTCGCTGCAGTGAAAGAAATGGTGGTGGAATACGAGGAACGCAAACAATACAACGAAATTCACAAACGTTGGAGAAAATATATGAATGGAACAGGACCTCCGTTGAAAACAACCGAATTTGTTCTGATGGAAAACAATCAATTTAAATCCAAGCCAGAGATTCCGCGCCCGTCTCCTTTGCTCATCATTGATGACATGAGCCACAGTCCACTGTACACCCCCTCAGGCAAAAACGGATTTATTAACCTTTGTTTACGTCATCGTCATTTGTTTCAAGTGGGATTATCTATTTTCATGTTGGTGCAAACTTTTAAAACAGGGATTCCAAAATGTCTACGACAAAATATTCAACAGTTTTTTCTCTGGCCAACTCACGATATGTCGCAATTAGAATCCATGTACGACGAGTTTGCCAATTTGTGTACGAAGGAGGACTTTTTAGACATGTTTAAACGAGCAACAAAGAATCGGCACGATTTTATGTCAATCGATATGAATGCCTCGGACGACTTGTTGCGTTTTCGTAAATGTTTTGATTCCATTCTCCTTCCATCTCATTTATTAACAGAAGAGGAAATTAACGAATTATCCGAAAAATCAAAATCAAAGAAAAAGCGTAAATCAAGAAGTAGCGAAGAAGAAGTAGAAGAAGATGTTGGATCCAAGTAGGTACTCGCTAGATGCGGCGACGGTAGGTTTTCGTAAGCGCATGAAACAAACCGTGAATTGGGAATCGTTTGAAAAAGCCGTTCAGACACAAACAGATGCAATAAAAGTGCGAAGAGAGCTAGAAGAGACTCCCATTAGTGAAATTCATGTTATGGGTGGCGGATTATATGGCATTGCAAACGACGAGAAAACAAAAACATATGCGAGACAACAAAGACAAATTAATGGGTACGTGTTGCGATCCTTTCTTTCCCATGGGGGACCAATTATTCTACCCCCAAAGCATGGGGAAGGGCTATTGATGACTCCTATGAATATGGGGCAGCGGCAATACGGCGGCTACAATTCTATCGTGGGAAATTATGTTTCAAGCTTTACTGAACCATTGCAGGCACCTTTGGACAACAATACCGTGCTATTGGCAAGAGCTGGAGTTGCAATGGCGAGTAACTCTGCGAGTAATCCATTTGCACGGTTACAGTTTAATATGAATATGCATTTAACTCAAGCGGAAATTAATAAAAACCAAGCACAATTTATTGAGCAGCGACAGTATAATGTTCAAAAAGATATTGCCAAAGAATTACGGCAGGAAGAAAGTCTTCAATTCAGTGGAAAGAAACGCAAAGATTTGATGGCTGAGTTGGGAGATCGAGCTCGAATCGAAGCGGCACCTCAAAATCCGATTGCGGTAGCGGAAAGGCGAGGACGTGGGGCGAATATTCGTCAACAAGAGGAAGTCGCTGCTGCGTTGGTGGCTGCGAATCAATCAGAAAGCGAATCTTTCGAACCTTCTTCTTCTGGTAATTCCTCTATTCGAACTTCGGCGTCCAGTATCGCACGAAAAGTCAAATTACAAAAAAGAGCAGATTTAACGGCAGCATTGAAGGCAGGCCATCCACTCGCCAATTTATTTGCACCTGTAGCTTCTTCCTCTTCGAGTGAAGCAGATAGTTTAAATAGTCAATATGAATATGCATCGTCTGCGGCCGAATCTTATCATGACCCGGCTGGAGCATCAGGGTACCCTCAACATGGTTACGATGTATCGTTTGACGCATCGTATAACCCTTCTTCTTCGGAAGAAGAAAAACAACGAGATCGTGAGCCGGAAGGTACAAGTGGCACGTTTAATTTAGGGGCGGCTATAGACGAGGTTGCAAGAATAAGAGACTTGAGAACACGTTTAGCGGCAAAAAATACTCCTGTAGAAAAGGCGCTGCAAGTAACTTTATCGGATGGAAGTATGAATGCTCAAGATTTGCAAAGCAAGACAGAGTCCAACATTGTCAATGTGGCACAGCGAATTGAATCCATTGAACAAAAAGCGGCATCCAAGTCATTATTTGCGAGGGGTGCAAATGCAGTTAGTCAATTATTTACCCCCTCCCCATCTCGAATTAAAGAAAACGCGACTCCTCAGGGTAATATGTATATTGCTCCGGTACTTGGTTCGAATGAAAAATATAATGTATCTCGCCGAACAAGTGTTATTGGCAGCAAGGCCATTACCCCTCTTAAGACCGAGGAAGGAGGTTTTATTGAAATTGGAAAGCAAGGAAGGCCAAAAGTAGCGAAAGGTAATAATTCTTTTTTTCGAACAAAAAAGATAGAACCAGAGTACCAATTTCAAGAAGGAGGAGGATCCGTTGGCGAATTTAGTAATGTTCAAGGATCATTTACTGCTACCCCTCCTTTAAAAGGAAGTAGATCTGCTACAAATATACATCCAGCACGTAGAATTGTATCTGGGACAGCTTAATTTTTTAAAAAGTAATAAAATAGTAATAAATCATTTATTTTAACATGTCCAATATTTATGGCATTTATGGAGGAGCTTTTGGCTCCTTTAACTATAACGATATATATGTCACCCTAGACACCACGCAAACTATTACTGGCGAAAAAACGTTTAATGCGGCTACTATTCTGGGTGATAGGTTATCCGTTACTGGAACAACTACTTTAAATAATATTTTACTGTTGAACGGAGGCGATAATTCTCTTCGTCAGATATACAATACCTATTACAATTTAATGGACACGTCAGAAAGTCCGGCAGGAGGCCTTAACGTTGGCAGACTGTTTTCGTTCACTTTAAATTCTTTCCTGGAGTTTCAAAGTTTAAATCACACTTGGGGCGTAGTAATGGGAGCAGCGACGACTCCCTATACTGCATTGAGTGTCAATGCAACTGCCATAGTGAGCAGTGGTCAATATGTGCGGTTCAATTCGGGAGCAGGCGAGAGATACTTTAATTTTCTTCCATATAGCTCTAGTCCTGGACAATATAACAACAGTACTCAAACTGGAGATTCGGTCCTTTGTGCTGGTTCTGTAGCAGCAGTACTGAATCTTTGTTCCCAAGGCAACGTTTGTTCTGGTCTTCGCATCGAGCAGTCCCAAGTCACCTTGGGAGCAGGAGGTTCCTCTTCTGTTCCTAGCAGTTACCTCCAAATAAACAATGGAGCCAATGCCATTTGTGTTGGACCTGCGATAAGCACTAGTGATTCATCGACTAAAATCGCCACTACTGCCTGGGTACAAAGTGCTATAAGCTCTTTTGTCGTTGGATCCATTGTGACAACCATATATACAAATTTTTCTGGGGTGGTGATTATATCCGCCACTTCAAAAAGAATAGATTTAATGGTTGTAGGTGGTGGGGGAGGAGGTGGTTGGGGTAATAATTCTAGTACTTATGGTGGTGGAGGTGCTGCTGGAGGAGCAGCTATATATACTTTTTATACTAGCAGACAAGCAAATTTATATATTATGTGCGGAGCTGGCGGATTTAGAGCAATACAACCAGGGGCTTTTGGAAGTAATGGTAGTAATTCAGAGTGGTCATTAAGTTCTGATAATTCATCACCAAATAGTCTTGTATTAGTCGGTGGTGGTCAAGGTGGTTTCTCAAGTTCATCTATTGCAAGTTCTGGAGGATTTGCAGCAGACCCGTTTGACGGGTATTTTTTACAGACGTATGCTGGAGCTACAAACACTAATCAGAATGGTGGATTTAATCCTCTATCTTATGAATATGGGCGTGGTGGTAACGGCTCAACTAGTACAGGAACTCCAGAAAATGGAAAACCTGGTTGCGTAATAATAACACAATATAATTAAATATATTCACATATAATGGCAACAAATTTTTCATCTCCTTCTTTTGTTTCATCTATTACTATTCTAAATGGCTTGCCGCAGCCATAAATGCTCTGATTCGCAATGAGCGCCTCGCAATCGGTTTGACTTGTATGGGGCGGAATTTGCTCGTTGTTGGCCTTGTAGTACGCATGTCTAAATATCTGGCAATTGATTTTCTCGATAATAGCAAAGCAGTTGCAATGAGGACATACAACAACCAATTCATGTTGTATGTCAAATACATTGACAAATGGGTTCATTTTTCATTTAATGAAATGCTTAGTGAAGTATTTTGGGTAGCGTTTATTACTACCATCAGCGGAATGGTAATTAAACTAGCATCTATGTGCTACAAGAGCAAATGCAAGGAAGTAGAGTTATGTTGTCTAAAAATAGTTAGAGATACGTCGGCGGAGGAAAAAGAAGAGGAGTTTCGAATCGAGCATCCCGAGCAAAATAGTAGTCCTAGTGCTAGAAATTTATCTTAAATTTAACTATGTAATACATTAAATTAAAACTATGTCATTGCCTACGTTAAATACCTCCCCAAGTCATACTATTATTGTATAAATAGCTTTGCCCGTTATTCCCGTCCGTAATAGTTAATGCATAATTTGTTGTTCCAGAAGATAAAATACCTACTGCATCACTATAAGGGGGTGCAGTTACTTTTGAAGTTGAATGATCCCCAGTTATAATTAGCGAATAGGTTAATGCTCCTCTTTGATTTGTATAATTATTTGAACCGCTTCCATTAGCAGAAGCATATACACCTCCAGTCGCATTATTTGTTGGGGCTAAATGAAAAATCGTGTTTGTTCCAGTTCCAGTTAAATATTGCCCTAATCCACTTGAACACCAGACAAATTGAAATGGAGACTGAGCAGTTTGTAGAAGACCGTACATTTTAAATAAATGAAATAATAAATAAAATTAATTAAGCA
>CAILDT010000199.1 GCA_903833025.1 uncultured Bacteroidota bacterium
ATTCTTCTGCGTTATTTATTTCTTCTATCTTTTGTTTTATTCCATCAATATCATTAAGCGATTTCAATTTATCCACTCTGTTACTTAATCCTTTTACGCCCGATAAAACCACACCATCCATATCAACTGTGGAAATAGAAATATTGTTTTCGCCTACTTTAAATACTTTGTAAAAGTCTTGCGCCATTGGTCCTACGTGGCGAATGTGTTTCGCTTGCGCTTTGTAATTCCAACTTGTTATCTTCAGTAAATTAATTTTATTCAACATATCTTCATAATCAACATCAATAAAATTTGCTTTTTTCTTTCTATCCGAAACGCTCGACCATAAACCACTACCTCCTGAAAGCGAAACACCCATCGTCATACCTGGGTCGGTATAAAAAGTAACACCACCTGTTGCTCTTACCATAAATTGATTAGCGATTGTAGCAATAGTTGGTGCAGATGTAGAGGCATCTGAATAAACAAACGTACCATTAAGGTTAGATGTTGCGTGATAACCAATAGAAATAGAGTTAACACCATTCGCCGTACACCCATACCCAATAGCTGTTGATACACTTCCACTTGCTTTATTATTTTGTCCTATTGTAACACAAGTAGTGGACGATGAAACGTTCCCTCTCCCTATTGCAACAGTGCGGGTAGCGGACGCAACACAACTATCTCCTAACGCAACTCCAGTTCCTTTAGGGTAAGCACCTCTCGAAGTAGCTTTGCACTTCCGTCCCATAACAATTGTGTAATCTCCGGCAACACAGCTGCTACCTGATACAAACGAATATGCCCCTGCCGTATTATTATAACCTGCGGAAATAGAATACCGTCCTAAACTGTCCCCAAGATTAGGTATATCAATTACTCCTGTTCTGAATGCGCCGCGCGATGGCAACCATAACATCCTATCGCCTCCTCCTATATTACTACCAAATCCTAATGAATCTATTCGCAGAGCTACAATACCATCATTGCCCAAAACACTTAAATTTGTTGGATGCGCAGAACTTCCAATAGTAATATCACCATTGCTTTTTATTCTCATTCGTTCTGTATTCACTGTTTTAAATACAAAATCGTTGGCATCATTTGTACCAGCATAGTTTTGCGAAGTACCTATTGAATTACCCGTTCTGTTCCACGCATCAGGCGAAAAAGCATACGTGGCAGTATCCGAATGTGTGGAGTGGTTTGAGTTATTTGAGTTTTGAGAGTTGTATGCAAACTGCGCAGTATCAGAATAGTAAGCAAACCAAACGGTATCAGGTGCTGTGTTAGTATAAGTATAAAGTGCGGTGTCAGTGGTAAGCGAACTACCGGAATTATAAGCAAAACTAACCGTATCGTGATGATTATCTATTGCCGGAGCCCAATGATTACCGTTGTATTTTAATAATAAATGTGGTGCTATTCCAGTAAGGTCAACATCATTACAGCTCGATAAACTGTAAATATTGGCAGCACCCGATTGTTGAGAATAAAAAGCATAAGGTACCGAAAACAACTGTGTTTCTCCCATTTGAACAAAGTTTGTTCCTCCCGCAATATCCATCGAAACCTTTAAATAATAAACTCCGCCTGCCCAATTTATTTGGTTGAAAGTAGCAACTGCACCAGCTCCTGTGCTTGTTCCGGTGCCTATTATTGTTTTTATTGCTCCATACACATCGGTAGTTAATACTTTATTTTCCTGCCATTGTAATGTGCCCGATGGAGATGTAGAATACAACGAAAACTGAAGTTGAATGGATTGATAAGCAAGTATGTTTCCTGTAGCAGTTCGCACTGTAGTTTGATAATTAAACCCCTGCGGAACGCCCTGTGAAAACACATTTATAGTTCTGCAAAAACATAAACAAAAACAAATAACAAATAATTTTATGTTCGCTTGTTTCAACATCATCATTAGTTTTTATTCACCTTAACTGTTTTATTCAACTGATTTTTTACAGAAACAATACGCACAAAATAAATCCCTGCATCTATGTTTTGCATATTCAATTGATAAATGCTTTTTCCAATTGTTTCTTGCTTTATAATATTTACTAATTGCGTTTTACCAAGCATATCAATCAATTCAATAGATACATCATCGTAGTTAGGTAAGTTGAGTTGCACAAATAAATTGTCGGTAACAGGGTTAGGAAATACTTTACCATCAGCAAAAGAAAATTGATTTACGTTAACAGTAATTAAAGGTGGCTCGGGTTGTGCAAACCCTTGTGTTAAAATATTTGTTGCTGTGTAAGTTTCAATCATCAATTCGCCAATGTTAGATTGAAGTTGCAATGCACCTGGGTTGGAGTGGCTACCGGCTGATGAAGAAATGGTGGCTCGCTGTATAGTTTGTGAATATATCAGCGAGTTTAAGAAAATAAAAACGAGTAGTAATCCGCTTTTTAACATTTTGTTTGCATTTGTTTTGGATGTAAAAATATGAAAAAATAGTTATCAATTAATTTCCATCATCATTTCTCGAACCGAACGAATAAATAATTTTGGGCATATCCACCACCGTCCCGTTTCTATCTTTCGCTTTTATCTTATCAATAATAATGTTTGAACTTTGGTCGGAGCTAGTGAGTAAGTGTTGCATTTTGGGCGAACATAGCGAACCTTTTGTATTCTCGGAATAAAAAATGCCTTTAATAGTAACTCCCATTCTGAATTCCTGAACGGCTGTATCCAGAGGGTTTCCGTATTCATCAATACAAATAACGCGGTAATTTACGGCATCGAACTGAACCGAAACTAAGTGCCCTGATTTTTGGACTTTTATGGTTCCCTCGGTTTTATCGCTCTTTTGTTGGGCTGATAAGGAGAGGGAAAATGTGGATAGGGATATTATAATGATTAGGTGTTTCATATTATTGTGCAAAGATAATTCTAATTATTCAACCCTACATCTAACTTATTCCAATAGTTATTCACCTTTTTCTTTCTATTTATTGTAAAATCAAATTTCATAACCAATTCAGCCATATTGCTACTCATAAAAATTATATCGCACTGTAATTAATCAACACTTTACCCAAATCAATCAACACGCCATACTCTGCAATTGCCACTTGTTGATCTGCAATTGTTACTCCCTGCTCCGTAACGGTTACTCCCTGCTCTTCAAATGTTACTCAATGCTCCCAAACTGTTGCTTGCTATTCCGCAACTGCTAATGCTTGTTCGGAAACTGTTACTAATCGCTCCGCAACTGTTATCTATTGCTCCGAAACCGTTACCCGTAGCTCCGAAACCGTTACTCGTAGCTCCGCAATTGTTACCTATCGCACCGCAAACGTTACCTCCCTTGCCTCATCTTACATTAAATCTAACAAAACTCACAACTCACACCTAAAAACAGAAACAATCAATATTGCCAATCTTCACAACTGTCAATTATTAATAAACGAAACTCAACTTTAATCCATACCTTTGATAAAAAATAAAATTATGGATATCTATATTGGCAGAGTTATTAAACAAAAAATGATCGAAAAAAAATTGGATACCCATTTTTTAGCCGATTTAATGGGTATGCACGTAGGCTCAGTAAACCGTCTATACGGTTACAAATCTGTTCAAACTGATGTATTACTTACAGTCAGCACTTCCCTTAATTACGATTTCTTTTCCGTTTATTCCCAATCATTAAATTTAAAAGTTGAAGAAACGATTGTAAAACAGCCTGAAGTAATTGTCGTTTCCAATACCGAAAAATTAATAGAAGAAAAAAATATCAAAATAGAAAATCTCGAAAAGGAAATTGCCTATCTAAAAGAGATAAATAGTTTATTAAGAAAGAAGTAATTGGTTGTGTAAAAAAAATGTTCATCTATACAAAAATTCATTCTACCGCAGTTTTTTATAGTTGGTTTTAAAAATTGGTATTTTTATGCAACCTTTTTGGAATTTTATTCATCCATATATACATTAAGGTTTAAAGTGCGCCTTTTTTAATTTAATTTATATGAAGAAACTTATTTTGTTGTTCCCTATTTTTCTGTTGGGAATTACGTTATCAAAAGCACAAACTGGTGCTGATGCTACCAAAAAAACTACTCCTTGCATTGATGGTACTTACCAATTGCAAATGATTCACTCCCGAAACCAACCTTACTTTCCTACAAATTTAGATAAAATTGTAACTGATAATAGAGATGCTACGTTTGTTAAGTATGTGAGTTTGGGTACGGAGGTTCGCCTTAAAATATTGCCTTTGTCGGAGATAAATGCTCCTGATTTTAACCATTGCCAAAAGTTGGTTATGTTAATGAATAATTGTTTTCTTGGAAATTTAATTTATTAAAATGAAAAAAGCTCTACTCTTTTTATGTTTGTTTATTGTTGGGTTTGCATTTGGGCAAGCACCAGCAAATGATAATTGTACTACACCGCAGATAATAACTATTCCGGCTTCGGGAAACATTTGTATTAATTCGAGCAATATTAATGCAACTACGGATTTACTTTTATTTGCCTGCCAGAACGCTATTGATGATGACGTTTGGTTTACGTTTATTGCCACAGGTACTCAAAATACAATTACGATAACGCCTAATGGCGGCACACCTGCACAACAGGTTGCATTTTCAATGTCGAATACAAATTGTGCTTCTGGGGCAATCAATGTATGCAATGCTTCTGCTACTAATGGCGGGGCAGCAACAGCTACTTATTCCTATACACCGGGTACACAAGTATTAGTTAATGTTACTACAAATGGCAGTGATGGTACTTTTCAATTATGTATAACTTCTACAACGCCACCACCAGCACCGGGAAGCTCTTGCGCTACAGCAACCACACTTTGCGACCAAACTAATTTTACGGTAAACCCAATGCCGTCAAATGTTTCTGCACTTCTACCTTCTTGTTTTTTTGTAAATCTTCAACAGCCCGTATTTTATCAATTTACAGTAGGAGTAACAGGTACGTGCGCTTGGCTGGCAAGCCCTTTGGGATTGGCGGAATACGACTGGGCGATGTATGATATTACTGCTGGTTGTCCGGGAGCAGAGGTTGCTTGTAATTATGATTATGGAGGAGGTAATGGCTTTCCGATAGGTATGCAGCCGGGCTCACCGAGTATTTGTCCTACAAGTGCATTTTATGTATTACCGGGCGATGAAATTTGTCCATCAATAACAGTTACAGCGGGGCAAACTTATCTTATAGTTATTGATAATTTTGATGCGAGTAGTATAGGATTTGATTTTTCGTGGGCAGGAAGCACTTTTCAAATGTCAAGTTCGGCATTTACGGTAGCCCCTGCTAATGCTTGTAATTCGGCAGTTGCGACTTTTGTAAATAATAGTGTACCGGTTGCTGCCGCATCGTCCTGGAATTTTGGAGATGGGACTACTTCAGCTTTGCATAGTCCTCCGCCACATAATTATCCGACACCTGGCACATATTTAATTTCGTTAACCACAACTACTGCAAATGGTTGTGTTAATGTGTCTTCGGGCAGTGTAACGGTAAATGCCACACCAACAATGACTACACCCGCAAATATCACAGTGTGTGCTGGCTCAAATATACCTGCAAGTGCTTTTGTGAGTAACCCAACAGGAGCTACATTTGCGTGGACAAACTCGAACGCGGCAATAGGATTGGCTGCTAACGGCGCAGGAAATACGCCTGCATTTGTGGCGGTAAATGGTACAGGGGCAAATATAGTCGCTACAATAACTGTAACACCAACAGAAAACGGGTGTGCGGGAACACCTGTAAATTATACTATTACAGTGCAACCAGCACCAACAGTTGCCAATGCAGGACCAAACCAAAATGTATGTGTTGCTACAGCAACAATGGCTGGAAACGTAGCTGCATCAGGTGTTGGCACGTGGACGTTAATAAGCGGAACAGGAACAATAACGACACCTAACTCTCCAACAACAGGAATAACGGGGCTTGGAGCGGGAGCAAATGTATTTCAATGGACCATAACAAGTGGTGCTTGCCCTGCCACAACGAGCCAAGTAACAATAACAGTAGGAGGAGCAGCAACAGTAGCTGCCGCAGGTGCGCCACAAACGGTTTGCGGAACAGTTGCTACCTTAGCAGGAAATGTGGCAGCGATAGGAACAGGCACGTGGACGCTGGTTTCGGGAGCAGGAACAATTACAACACCAACTTTAAATAATTCAGGAGTAACAGGATTGGGAGTGGGGGCAAATGTATTTCAATGGACAATAACAAATCCGCCTTGTGCGCCAACATCAAGCCAAGTAACAATAACGGGTGTAGCTACACCAACGGTGGCAAATGCGGGAGGAAATCAAAACGTTTGTGGAACAGTTGCGAACCTTGGAGCAAATACAGCGGTAGCAGGAACAGGCACGTGGACACTAGTTTCGGGAGCAGGAGTGATAACAAACCCTGCGTTGTTTAATTCGGGAGTAACGGGATTGGGGGCAGGAGCAAATGTATTTCAATGGACAATAGCAAACGCACCTTGTCCGGCATCAACAAGCCAAGTAACGATAACATCTGGGTTGCCGCCAACGGTAGCTAATGCAGGACCAAACCAGACAGTGTGTGGAACAACAGCAACATTAGCAGGAAACTTAGCAGCAGTGGGAACAGGCACGTGGACGCTGATTTCGGGAGCAGGAGTAATTACAAATCCGGCATTGAATACTTCGGGAGTAACAGGATTGGGAGTGGGAGCAAATGTATTTCAATGGACGATAACAAATGCACCTTGTCCGGCATCATTTAGCCAGGTAACAATAACGGGAGTTGCAGTGCCGACCGTGGCTAATGCAGGAGCACCACAAACTGTTTGCGGCACTGTTGCTACTTTGGCTGGAAATGCAGCAGGAACAGGCACGTGGACGTTGGTTTCGGGAGCGGGAGTGATAACAAACCCTGCATTATTTAATTCAGGAGTAACGGGCTTAGGGGCGGGAGCAAATGTGTTTCAATGGGAGATAGATAATTTGCCTTGTGCGCCAACTACTAGTCAGGTAACTATTACAAGCGTATTGCCACCAACAGTTGCAGCTGCAGGAGGTAATCAAAATATATGTGGAACTACAGCAACATTAGCAGGAAACACCGCAACAACAGGCACTGGCTTATGGACATTAATCAGCGGAAGCGGAACGGTTACAACACCATCATTAGCAACATCAGGTATAACAGGGCTGACAGTAGGAGCAAATGTTTTTCAATGGACAATATCAAATGCCCCTTGTCCGGCTACTACAAGCCAAACAACAATAACAGTAGGGTTAATACCAACAGTTGCAAATGCAGGAACCAATCAAACAGTATGCGGAACAACTGCAACGTTAGCTGGAAACCAAGCAACAAATGGAGTTGGTACGTGGACATTAATTTCTGGAGCCGGAACAATAACAAATCCTAATTCCGAAACATCAGGTATAACAGGGTTAGGCGCAGGAGCGAATGTATTTCAATGGGAAATAGACTTATTACCTTGCCCTCCTACAACAAGTCAAGTAACTATCACTTCGGTTGCTGTACCTACAGTTGCGGCGGCAGGACCAAACCAAACAGTTTGCGGAACCTCTGCAACATTAGCTGGAAACCCTGCATTAGTAGGAACAGGAACGTGGACATTGGTTTCGGGAAGTGGAACAATAACAACACCTACTTTGGAAACATCGGGTATAACTGGGCTTGGAGTAGGAGCAAATGTATTTCAGTGGGAGATAGATAATGCACCCTGTCCACCTTCAACAAGTCAGGTAACTATTACTGGAGTAGCCGTGCCAACAGTTGCGGCAGCAGGAGCTAATCAAACAGTATGTGGAATTACAGCAACATTAGCCGGAAACACTGCCACCGTTGGTACAGGAGCTTGGACGGTTATTAGCGGAACAGGAACGGTTACTAACCCTGCTTTAGGAACATCCGGAATAACAGCACTAGGAGCAGGAGCAAATGTATTTCAATGGACAATAACAAATGGAATATGCCCATCAACATCAAGCCAAGTAACGATAACAAGTGTAACACCGCCAACAGTTTCTGTTGCCGGACCAAACCAAACAGTGTGTACAACCACTGCTACATTGGCAGGAAACGCTGCTGCTTCGGGAACAGGAACGTGGACGTTAGTTAGTGGCGGTGGAACAATTACCAACCCTGCATTGCCAACATCGGGGCTTACAAGCTTAGTAGCTGGTACAGATGTATTTCAATGGACAATAGCGAATGCACCTTGCCCTGCAACATCTAGCCAAGTAACGATAACAGTAGGTACACCACCGACAATTGCTGTAGCAGGACCAAATCAAACTATATGCGGAACAACTGCAACATTGGCAGGAAACACTGCTATAGTGGGCACAGGAGTGTGGACATTAATTAGCGGAAGCGGAACGATCACCAATCTGGCATCAGCAACATCAGGATTAACAGCACTTGCGGCAGGTGCAAATGTATTTCAGTGGACAATTACTAATGCACCTTGTCCGGCATCTACCAGCCAAGTAACAATAACGGCTAACCCAATACCGCCAGCACCTGTGGTTATAACGCCATTGAGTTTTTGCTTGAATGATTTTACTACACCATTAACAGCAACAGGAATAAATTTACTTTGGTACACTACAGCAGTTGGTGGAGTTGGAAACCCTGTTGCACCAACACCTTCAACTCTTGCACCAGGTACAACAGATTATTATGTTTCGCAAACTGTAAATGGTTGTGAAAGTCCGAGAGCAATTATTACAGTAGTGGTACATCCTTTGCCAGTAGCGGCTTTTTCTGTTCCACAACCAATCAGTATAGAAAACCCAACGGTGCATTTTACTAACCAATCAATAGGAGCTACGAGTTGGAACTGGAACTTTGGTGATGCTCTATCTACGGCTTCGTATAATACAAGTCAGTTGCAAAGCCCTAATCATACCTATTTTGCTGCTGGTACGTATTGTGTTAATTTGAATGTGAGCAATGGTTTTTGTTTTGATAGTATTCAAATTTGTTTGATAATTACACCACAATTTACATTCTATATTCCTAATGCGTTTACTCCAAATGGAGATGGAATAAATGATGAGTTCTTCGGAAAGGGCGAAAACATTACGCAATTTGCGATGTCTATTTACGACCGCTGGGGCAATTTACTTTTCTATGGTGATGATATTGCCAAGCATTGGGATGGTACGTTTGGTGGTAATATTGTGCAAGAAGATGTGTATGTATATTCGGTTAACATTATAGATAACCTTGGGCAAGAACATAAATACATTGGCAGTGTGAGTGTGGTGAAGTAAACCAGCACAGCCCCTCTCTATCTCTCCCCAAAGGGGAGAGGAATTGTTGCTTAAAACAAGATGGTTAAATATATAAGTAAAGGATACGAAACGTGAGTGAGGGATTGTAGCGTAAAGCCCGACCCAGATTTTTCGTCGGGGACACGCCCAAAATTTTTTACAATTTATAGTTTAGAATTTATCTTTTCACGTACATTACCTCTTTCACGGCTTTCACAACTCTCGCAGCATTTGGCAAACTCGCTTCAATTAAAGTTGGAGCATAGGGCAATGGCACATCAGCACAAGTAACGCGTAATATAGGGGCATCTAAATAATCAAACGCATCCTTCTGAACTTTGAAAGTTATTTCGGAAGAGATGGAAGCAAGGGGCCACGCCTCTTCTACAATTACTAAACGATTTGTTTTTTTAACAGAAGCAATTATTGCATCGTAATCAATAGGGCGAACGGTTCGTAAATCAATCACTTCGGCACTTATACCTTCTTTCTCCAATTCAACTGCTGCTGCTAATGCTTGCTTCATTATTTTTCCAAAAGAAACAATTGTAACATCTTTCCCTTCTCTTTTAATATCTGCAACACCAATAGGAATAAGGTATTCGCCATCAGGCACTTCGCCTTTGTCGCCATACATTTGTTCGGATTCCATAAATATTACTGGGTCGTTGTCTCTGATGGCTGACTTTAAAAGCCCTTTGGCATCAGATGGAATGGAAGGTACTACTACTTTTAATCCGGGGCAGTTTGCAAACCAGTTTTCAAATGCCTGCGAATGCTGACTGCTTAACATACCTGCTGATGCAGTAGGACCACGAAATACCATAGGGCAAGAGAACTGTCCGCCGCTCATACTCATCATTTTGGCTGCTCCGTTTATAATTTGGTCAATGGCAACAAGTGAAAAGTTAAAGGTCATAAACTCTACTACGGGACGTAAACCATTCATAGCTGCACCTACTGCGATGCCTGCAAAACCAAGCTCTGCAATGGGAGTGTCTATTATTCTTTTTTCGCCAAACTCGGCAAGCATTCCTTTGCTTACTTTGTATGCTCCGTTATATTCGGCTACTTCTTCTCCTATCAAAAATATTTTTTCGTCGCGGCGCATTTCTTCATTTAATGCTTCACGAAGTGCTTCTCTAAATTCTAATGTTCTCATTGTTTCTTTTTTCGTTTTATTGAGGTGCAAATGTAATTGTTTTTTTAACACAGAGAGCACAGAGAATGCACTGAGATTCGTAGAGAAAACAAAATAATTGTTTACGGTTTTTAATTGCTTACTTATGAAGAATGATATTTAATATTTATTGAGGTGAAGAAAATAATTATGATTTATCTACTTAGTCTTATTTTTTAATTAAATATTGTTTTTTGTTTTACTAAAGGCGGGACGCCTTGTTATATCGGACGTAGCGAAACGCTACGCCGAACTGTGGAATAGTTAATGGTACAACCATTTTTATGGTGAAATATCATAAAAATAAGGATTGGTAAATACACCATTACAATTCAAACATACAACAGAACAATGGAAATATACACCCGAACAATGGATACAAACACCATAACGATTGATACAGTGTGCGGTACAATTGACAACTACACCCGAACGATTGTAATGGTGTACGG
>CAILDT010000200.1 GCA_903833025.1 uncultured Bacteroidota bacterium
AACTTACCGGCTATGATGCCGAACATATTGCAAAAGCAAAATTGCCTTTTTTGCAATCTATAATTTATAAGCACGATGTAGAAAGTTATTGCGCCATCTGCAAACTTTGGTATCGCTACATTATGACGTTGCCCCTGGCGGACCGTAATAAAACAGTTGCTTCCATCCAGTTTAGAATTGTAACTGCTACCAACGAAATAAAATGGATTATACTTCACCTGCGTATTTTACAGTGCGATTACAATGGTTCGCCGGCAGCCGAAATGGGTACTTTCCAAAACCATACGCCTTTTAAAACGGATAACATTGTTTCCGGTTTTGCGGTTACCAACGGTGTTATTATTAAGTTCGACCATCTGGCTTCGCTACCAATACCGCATCTTTTCGCACCTCGCGAATTGGAACTTATTAAACACTCAAACCTTGGATTATCAAATAAAGAAACAGCAGATAAAATGAAAATTTCCATACATACTGTTACTACTTATCGTAGTAAAATATTAAGAGAGTTTACGGCAGAACATTTTCCTGACAACAAAGGAAACAAACGAATGATAGATGTAATTAATTTTTTGAATGATTTGGGAGCGTTGGGAGGTGCGGGGGAGGAGGATTTGCGGGGCGGAGAAAAGTGAGGGGTGAAGGAAATTGGTTATATTTGTGGGGTGGGTGAAATAAGAAATAGTTAAATTAATAAGAAACTGATGAAACAACCATTATTCATATTTTTATTTTTTTTAGTTGTTTCTTGCAATAGAAATGATTCAGAAGTGTGCAAGACACCGATAAGTGTTAAAGCAGAAATAATAAAGACTTTAGACACTACGGGACTTTACGTTGGCGACACCTCAAAATTGCATATAACTAATGTAAAACTTTGGGTAACTAACATTTCTGATAAACCAATTGCTTATTGGATAATGACTTGTGATTGGGCTGAAAATTGGATTGCTAATAGAGAAGAGTTTGGGATTCTTCGTCATTCGTGCGATGCAAACTGCCCAATCCATAAACAATTAAAACCAAAAGAAAGTTTGTCGTATAATGCCTTAGTATGTCGTTCGGAATTTGGTAGACAGAGGATAGACATAAACAATATTAAATTTGGATTCATTTATATAGATACTGTTATGTGTAAAACAATGTCGGAGTTTAGAGATGTTATTGAAGACAAAAGCAAATGGAATTTGTATTGGAGTAACTCCGTTAACATAGATAATAAATAAAATAGCGAACAAATATTAATGAAAAGAAAAAATTAATATGGAAATATTTGTGTTACAAATTAGATTGAATTATTTATATCGCTCCTACGGAGCTTATAATACACTATAATTATGTTTTCTATTAAGATAAAACTCCTACGGAGTAAAGAACAATGGACATTGAAAAACAAACAACAATAGAAATAAACAATAAAATAGTAGCAACGCATATTTCCCCGTAGGGGATTTATCTTAATAGAAAACAAAATAAACAAACAACAATAAAAATTAAATAATAAAATATTAGCAAGATCTATTTCCCCGTAGGGGATTTATCTTAATAGAAAGGAATATAAATAAACAACCAAAGCTCCGTAGGAGCGATATAATATGGCAAATACATTCTCACAACTGTACGTTCATTCGGTGTTTGCTGTTAAAGGCAGAGAAAACATAATTAATGCAAAATTTAAAGATGAACTTTATAAATATATTTGCGGTATCGTAAATAAGAATAATCAAAAAGTGTATTCAATAAATGGAATGCCCGACCACATTCATATTCTACTAAGTATTAAACCAAATTGTTTACTCTCTGATTTAATGCGAGATATAAAAGCAAGTTCATCAAAGTGGATAAATGAAAAAAGATTTGTGCAAGGAAAATTTCAATGGCAAGAAGGATTTGGTGCATTTTCGGTTTCACAATCACAAGTAGATAAAGTAATTGCATATATAGATAATCAAGAAACACATCATAAGAAATTAGCGTTTAAAGAAGAATATATTGGATTGTTGAAATCATATAAAATTGAATTTGATGAGAAGTATGTTTTTGATTGGGGAGAATAAATATCGCAACTAATACGTTTAAGATAAAAACAAAACAATATCACTTCATAATATGAAACACCTACTCAGCACCATTATTTTTATATTTGCTATAACACCTATGAATAGCCAGATAATAAACAGCATCGGTATTAAAGGCGGTGCATCTTTTGCAAACCAATTATGGTTTTACAAAAGCACCAATTACACAGCAGCACGCCAATATAAAACAGGAATGTACGGCGCAGCAACAATAGATTTTTTTAAAGCCACATACCTTAACTTAACTGCTGACGTGGGTTTCTGCCAAAAAGGAAACAAAGAAACAGGAGTACTACTGCCCGATAAAACTACCACCAATTACACCACCACATTTAACTACATCACCCTAAGCCCGATGTTAAAAATAAAATATCCATTCAAACATATCATCCCTTATGGCTTGCTTGGTTTGCGCTGCGATTACCAGTTATCCTACACTTCCACCCACGATTATTCATCAATAGAAAGCGATTTTCATAAAGTAATTTTCGGAATGAGTTCGGGAGCAGGTGTAGAATATAAATTAAAAAACATAGGTATAAATGTAGAGTTTCAATATCATTACGATTTCTCAAAAGTAATGGATACGCATACTGATGGTATTGTTTCAGGTATATTAGTATATAATAACGCATACATCATCAGTGCAGGAGTAAAATATTATTTACATAAAAAGGAAAGTAAAACGGATGCTTTGAAAACTGCGGCAGTATCTGGTTTATAAGAAGCCGAACAAAAAGCAGTATCTTTGTAAAAAAATAAAATAAAATAATGTTACTACAATTAAAAGAAACAAAAAAGGCAGATGTCCAAAAGCTATTTGCATTCGCAAAACAAAATAGTATTCATCTCACATTAGTGGATGAGGACAAAGCAAAAATATATTTACCCGGTGAAGCCCTCGAAGCAAAGGAAATAAAAAAACTAATAACTAAAAGCCGTAAAAGTGGCACAGTAACTTTAGAAAAAGCGCATATTCAAATTCGCAAAAAGCTAAATGGAAATTAGTTATACTAACGATGCTGTAGAATCATTAACAGCATTAGTTAGTTTTATTGAAGAGCAAAATACAAAAGGTGCAGGATTAAGGTGGTTGAACAAATTTGAATTGTATTTAAAAGAAACTTTAAAACACCATTCCGTAATTACGCTATGTAACAACGACACTTTAAAGCAGCTAAATTTAAAGTGTATCAATTATAATGATTGGCTAATAGCATTCTCATCAAACAAAAATAATATTCTAATTGAAGCGTTTATTCATAAGTCAAGAATAAAAGATTAACTTTTTTAAATAATATTTCAGATTTTGTTTACCAGTATAAACTCCCCTACAATGGTATATTCCCGTGTTTCTTCTTTGGCAGTTTAGCCACTTTATTCTTCAGCATAGCAAATGCTTTAATAAGTTTCTCGCGTGTATCTTCGGGTTTTATTACTTCATCCACATACCCTCTTTCGGCTGCTCGATAAGGATTAGCAAAATGCTCGATGTATTCTTTTTCTTTTTCTGCAAGCTTCGCAACAGGGTCTTTGGAGGCAGCTATTTCATTCTTAAAAATAATTTCAGCAGCTCCTTTAGCACCCATAACTGCTATCTCTGCTGATGGCCACGCATAATTCATATCAGCACCAATGTGTTTGCTGTTCATCACATCGTATGCTCCGCCATACGCCTTGCGGGTAATAACGGTAACACGCGGCACAGTAGCTTCGCAAAAAGCATACAATAATTTTGCACCATTGGTAATGATGCCGTGCCACTCCTGATCGGTACCAGGCAAAAAGCCCGGAACGTCTTCAAATACTAACAAAGGAATATTGAAACTATCGCAGAAACGAACAAAGCGCGCCGCTTTAGTTGATGAATTAATGTCTAACACTCCCGCAAGAAATGCCGGCTGATTAGCTACTATACCAATACTTTTACCTGCTAACCTCGCAAATCCGACAACAATATTTTCTGCAAAGTTTTTATGAACTTCAAGAAAAGTATCTGCATCAATCACCCCATTTATCACATCACGCATATCGTACGGCTGATTAGGATTTTCGGGAATCAAGGTATTTAATTGCGGTCGCTTTTCATTTCCATTAGTTGAGTAAGGCACCGAAGGCGCATCATCCTCACAGTTTTGAGGCATATAACTCAACAATGCTTTTATATTATTGATACATTCTATTTCATTAGCACAAGAGAAATGCGTAACTCCCGACTTAGTAGAATGAGTAGAAGCACCACCCAACTCTTCTGAAGTAACTTCTTCGTGTGTTACTGTTTTCACCACATTGGGACCGGTAACAAACATATACGAAGTGTTTTCCACCATCATAATAAAGTCGGTAATGGCAGGTGAATAAACAGCACCACCAGCGCAAGGTCCCATAATAGCAGACAGCTGAGGCACTACCCCCGAAGCCATTGTATTACGATAAAATATATCGGCATATCCACCTAATGAAACTACTCCTTCCTGAATACGTGCACCACCGCTATCGTTCAAACCAATAACAGGCGCACCATTCTTCATCGCCAAATCCATTATCTTACAAATCTTTTCAGCAAATGTTTCGGATAAAGAACCACCAAACACAGTAAAATCCTGCGAAAATACATAGACCATTCGCCCGTTGATAGTGCCATATCCAGTAACTACACCATCGCCCAAATACTTTTCGCGCTCCAATCCAAACTGTGTAGAGCGATGCGTAACCATCATACCAATCTCTTCAAAACTGCCTTCATCCATCAGAAAATGAATACGTTCGCGAGCAGTAAGTTTTCCTTTTTTATGTTGAGAATCTATTCGTTTTTGTCCGCCACCCAAGTGCGCTTCGGCAATCTTGCTTTCTAAATCTTTTATTTTATTTTTCATTCTATATATAAGTATAAATTCTTGTTTTAGATTTCGTCAAAATTATAAAATAAAGAGTTGCTAATTATTATTTATTTTTGAACCCTTATTAATTGATAAATGAATTTAGAAGAACTTCGTGAATATTGTATCTCCAAAAAAGGTGTGGAGGAAACATTACCCTTCGGACCGGATACACTTGTATTTAAAGTAATGGGAAAAGCATTTCTGTTAACAGGATTTGAAAACAATCCTGTACAATTTAATGTAAAATGTAATCCCGAAAAGGCAATAGAGTTGCGCGAACAATACCCCTGCGTGTTGCCGGGCTATCATATGAATAAAAAACACTGGAACACTATTATTGCTGATGGCTCGGCTGCAAATAAACTGCTGGAACAATGGATTACGGATTCGTATAACTTAGTAGCCGATGGGCTTACAAAGAAGGAAAAAGAAAAGCTAAACTGCTTGTAAGTAAATAGAAAAAAGAAACCCCTTCACCTAAATGAAGGGGCTCTTCGTACTCATTAAACACTAAACAAACCAAACTTTTTAATCTCTATTACCGTTTTGACGAGCAATAAATAGAAAAGTTTAATCACCCCTCAACATTTATTTAAGTAATTTTGCCAGCAATAAATCAATACCAAATATGTTTACCAAAGTAGTTCGTTATTTTATCCAAGGGTTAGTTATCACAGTGCCTGTGGCTATCACCATCATTGTGTTTTACAAAGTAATATCGTGGGTTGGGTCGTTGTTCAGCCATTTTGGCACCATTGTCAGTCCTTTTATCGACCCATTTATTATTTTAATTATCGCTATCCTATTGATTTTATTGATGGGTTTGCTGGGTTCGTCCATCATACTTCGCCCTATGTTCAACCTGTTCGACAGTGCTTTAGAACATACTCCGTTTGTTAAAACTATTTATGGTTCTATCAAAGATTTAATATCTGCATTTGTAGGAAGTAAAAAACGTTTCAATAAACCGGTGCTTATTACTATAAACAAAGAAAACAACATACAGCAATTAGGATTTATTACGCAGGAAGATTTATCGGAACTTAACTTAAAAGCAGGAACAGTGGCAGTTTACGTTCCTATGTCGTACTCGCTTTCGGGTAATTTATTAATCGTTCCCGCCGACCATATAACAGTTGTAGATGCCTCTTCATCCGAAGTTATGAAGTTTATTGTATCAGGCGGAGTTACTGAATTAGATGAGGATTAAACGCTTTATGGGAAAAACAAATGCTTTAGTTTTACTACCGCAAACAGAGCAAAGAATACAAAAACAGAAAACAAAAGTATTTTATAACTTCCTTTAAAAAAAACTTTATTAACTTTTTTATCTTTTCTGAAAGCCCATATCATAGCGATAACAAAGCCAATAAAAAATACGAGTGCAAATATCAATTGTCCTTTCGAAAACATTTCCTTTTATTATTTAATGAATGATTAGGTCGCAAAATTACAATTAATATCACGTTGTAAAAAAAGAAATAAACAACTTACTTGATATTGTTACTTTTGTCGAAGTTATAAACGCAGTATGAGCAGAATAAAAATTTACTTATTAATTCTTTTCGTTGGATGGAGCAGCATTGCAAGTGCAAGCAAAATTTCAAAAGCATTTGATGCGCTAAAGATTTACAATTACTTTGAAGCAAAATTGTTGTTCGAGAAAACTATTAAAAGCGAAACCTCTGCCGCAGCGTATGGTTTATCTATTATTTATTACCGAAACGATAATCCTTTCTCTAATATCGACAGTGCTTATAAGTACATTATTAAATCAAGTTGGGCGTTTCAACATTTGGATGATAAGGCAAAGCTAAATTATCAGCAATATAATGTAACTGCCAAATCTATTGACTCCATAGAAGAATTGATTCATACAAAGGCGTATGAACTATATAAAAGCAAGAACGATATTGACGTGCTGAATATATTTATTGCAAAATATATTACCGCTCCGCAATGTTTCGATGCCATTGATTTGCGAAACAGTATGGCATTTGAACAAGCCAAACAAGATGATACTTATAAAAGTTATAAAAATTTTATAGAAACTTATCCTCAATCGAAACAAATAAAAGAAGCAAAAGAAAGATATGAATCCACTTTGTTTCAGGCACTCACCATTGATAATACCATTGATGAGTATGAGAAGTTTTTAAAACTATATCCTAAAAGCCCTTATTATAATGATGCGCAGAATAAAATTTATTCTTTATCTACTTCTCACGGAACTATAGAAGAATATTCTGTGTTCATTAAAAAGTAT
>CAILDT010000201.1 GCA_903833025.1 uncultured Bacteroidota bacterium
GTGATGCTTAACTTACTTTAATATCTTTGCGCAATGAAATCAAATGAAGAATCCGCGTTAAAGATAGCTGAATTTTTACTGCAAATAAAAGCGATTAAACTGCAACCAAACAAACCATTTACGTGGGCTTCCGGCTGGAAATCTCCTATTTATTGTGATAATCGCATCACTTTATCGCACCCAAAGGTACGCACTTATATCCGACAAGAGTTTGTAAACGGAATATTAGAAAATTTCGGGAAGCCTGATGTTATAGCTGGAGTAGCTACAGGTGGTATTGCACAAGGTGCTTTGGTAGCACAAGAAATGGGGTTGCCATTTGTTTATGTTCGTTCCGAAGCTAAAAAACACGGAATGACCAATATGGTAGAAGGTGTAGTGGAAAAAGGACAATCGGTAGTGGTTATCGAAGATTTAATTTCCACAGGGGGAAGCAGTTTAAAAGCGGTGGAAGCACTTCGTGAAGCTGGTTGCGAAGTAAAAGGTATGGCTGCCATATTTACGTATGGTTTTAAAACGGCAAAAGATAATTTCAAATCTGCTAAATGTAAGCTGATAACATTAAGTAACTATGAGACTCTTATAAAACAAGCATTACAAACCGAATACATAACAGACAAAGATTTAAAATCATTACAAGAGTGGCGCGAAAACCCTGCTGAATGGGGGAAATAAAGTTTTAAGCAATTTTAATATGACAATAATAGAATCGGAAAAAGTAGAGATAAATAATTCAGCAGAAAAGGTATTTAATTATCTCTCTGACTTCAACAACTTCGAAAAGCTAATGCCGTCGCAAGTTACCAACTGGACTTCAACCAACGAAGAATGTTCCTTTACTATAAATGGGATGGCAACAATAGGGATGAAAATAATAGAAAAAACTCCTCATACCAAAATCACCATAACATCTAACGGCAAAGTTCCTTTCGAATTTAAACTTTATGTATTGCTTGCCGAAGTGGATGCAAACAACTGCATTGGTCAGTTAACTTTTGAGTCGGAATTAAATATGATGATGAAAATGATGGTTGAAAAACCATTAGGGAACTTCTTCAATATGCTGGCGCAGAAAATGAAGGATATTAAATAAAAACTATTTCTTTCAAATCGAATTCCCTCGTTTCTTCTGTTTTTAGCAGTACTTGCAACTTCCCTGAATTAGAAACACCTGTAATCTTTCCTTCAAAAGGTTCGCTGTCCGACACAAAATGGTTCCAAACATTAAGTCTGTATAATCGTTGTAGGTAAGCAAAATCAATATTTCCAAGCTTGTTAGCTTTCAGTTGTAGATAACGCGCTTCCATAAACATACATAATTTATCCATTATTTCCTTTAAATCAAACTGGTTGTTAGCAAGTAAAGCCAATGAAGTTGATTTATCGGTGGTATGAAAAACAATTTGATTAATGTTAATACCAATTCCGATAATAGAACTTTGCAAATTGGTATCTCGCAGGGTATTTTCAATTAATATACCCCCAATTTTTTTTTCGCCAATGTAAATATCGTTGGGCCACTTAATCTTTATTTTACCTGTTTTCTCTGAAGATTCTAAAACGTCTGCCATTAAGTCAGCTACCGCCAAAGAGGTAATTTTAGTAAGCAAATATTGTTTGTCGGCACTTAGAAAATTAGGGTACAAAACCATACTCAATGTTATGTTTTTATTGGGTTCACTCTCCCAAACGTTACCTCGCTGCCCTCTACCATTTGTTTGTTCAAAAGTATAAATAAGGGACCCTTCAGGTATGCTATTTTGGCGCAACAATTCACTGGCATAACTGTTGGTAGAGTCCACCGATTTTAAATGGATTATATTTTGTCCGATAAATAATGTTTTCATTGGGCGTTTATCCTAAAGTTTTGATTAATTTTGCGCTATTCATAAAAAAAGTTTTGCAAAGAAAGAAATAAAAAAGCAATAAACAGTTAATGGCTAAAAAGAAAGATAGTTCTGAAAAGAAAAAAGTGATAAAAAAAACTGCAGTTAAGAAACCTGTTCCAGTAAAAAAGAAAGCAACTGCAAAAAAGACAGTTGTTAAAATCCCTAAAGCTAAAGTTGTAAAACCTACCCCAACTAAAGGGAAGAAAGCAGTTACGAAAAAGCCAAAAGACGCATCTCAATTGCTTACAGATGCTATTGTAGAAGGAATTTTGGAAGTAAAAGGAAGGAATATCTCAGTATTGAATTTAACAACCATCAACAATAGGGTGTGCGATTACTTTATTATTTGCCAGGCAGATTCCAATACACAAGTTAAAGCCATTGCTGCATCTGTGGAAGAAATGGTAAAAAAAGTATCTGGTGAACGACCATATAGAAAAGAAGGTTTTGAAAATTCAGAATTGATTTTAGTAGATTATGTAACAGTTGTAGTTCACATTTTTCAAACACAAATAAGAAATTTTTATAATTTAGAATCACTTTGGGCTGATGCCGAAGTAAAAGAAATAGCATTTGAATAATTAAATAAGCAAGAAAAAATAAATTTATGAGCGACGAGCAAAAAAAACCAGACAATATAGTACCTCCAGAGAATCCAGCACAGCCAGAAGATACTAATCAAAAGGACGATTCTCCTAAAAAACCCAAACTGCCAAAAACTCCATTTAATTTTTATTGGATTTATGGAATCATTGCGGTAGCATTAATTGCAATGCAAATGATGAATAGTTTTTCTTCTGGGTTAACATCAAAAACTCAAACTGAATTTATTGAAACAATGCTGAAACAACATCACGTTGTTAAAATAGTCATTGTTCCTTCCGAAAACGTTGCAGAAATTACCATTGCGCCAGAGTATTTTAAACGTCCTCAATATGCTAATGACAAATTGGATAAAAAGCCGGGAGGACCTCATTATAAGGTAAAAATTTCGGATGTCACCACTTTTAACGAAAGGTTGAAGGATGCACAAAAAGATTTTCCTGATGGACAAAAAATTGATGCGGAAAATGAAAACCGTACCAGTTGGACAGACCAACTCGGATGGATATTGCCAATTTTATTAATGGTTGTTATTTGGGTAATTATTATGCGCAGAATGGGCGGCGGCGGTGGTGCCGGTCAGATATTTAATATCGGAAAATCAAAAGCCACTCTGTTTGATAAAGATACCAATGTTAATATTACCTTCAATGATGTAGCAGGGTTAGAAGGTGCGAAAATTGAAATAAAAGAAATAGTTGACTTCCTTAAAAACCCTAAGAAGTATACCGTACTTGGTGCTAAAATTCCAAAAGGAGCGTTGCTGGTTGGTCCTCCGGGAACTGGTAAAACACTCTTGGCAAAGGCAGTTGCAGGAGAAGCGAAGGTTCCGTTCTTCTCTCTTTCAGGTTCTGATTTTGTGGAAATGTTTGTAGGAGTTGGTGCTTCTCGTGTTCGAGACTTATTCCGTCAGGCAAAAGAAAAAGCTCCTTGTATTATTTTTATTGATGAGATAGATGCTATTGGTCGTGCTCGGGGGAAATCGCCGGCACAAGGGGCAAACGATGAGCGTGAAAACACATTGAATCAATTACTGACAGAGATGGATGGGTTTGGTACTAATAGTGGTGTTATTATATTAGCGGCTACTAATCGTGCTGATATTTTAGATAGAGCATTGATGCGTGCGGGACGTTTCGACAGACAGATATATGTAGATATGCCGGATTTGAATGAACGTAAAGATATTTTTAAAGTTCATTTAAAACCATTAAAATTGGATGCTTCGGTAGATGTTGACTTTTTAGCAAAACAAACTCCAGGTTTTTCGGGTGCTGATATTGCGAACATTTGTAATGAAGCAGCATTGATTGCTGCGCGTCAAGATAAAAAAGAAATTGGCAAGCAAGATTTCCTTGATGCTGTTGACCGTATCATTGGGGGATTAGAGAAGAAAAACAAAATCATTTCTGTACACGAAAAACAAGTTATTGCATACCACGAAGCTGGGCACGCATCCGTAAGTTGGTTACTCGAACACGCAAGTCCGCTTGTAAAAGTTACTATAGTACCGCGTGGGCGTTCGTTAGGCGCAGCGTGGTATTTACCAGAAGAAAGACAAATAACAACCACCGAACAATTGATGGATGAAATGTGTGCAACCCTTGGCGGGCGGGCTGCTGAAGAAATTGTTTTTGGGAAAATATCTACCGGTGCGTTAAGTGATTTGGAAAAGATTACCAAACAAGCTTATGCAATGATAACCATTTACGGGCTTAATGATAAAATTGGAAACATAAGCTATTACGACTCTACAGGTGCTAATGAATATGGTTTCACAAAGCCATATAGCGAAAGAACAGCACAAACGATAGATGAAGAAGTAAGTAAAATGATAGAGTTATCCTATGCAAGAGCTAAGGAAATACTTACACAACATAAAGATTTATTAAAATTATTAGCCGACAAGTTGCTTGAAAAAGAAGTGATTTTTAAAGAAGATTTAGAAGCTATATTTGGACGTCGTCCGTTTGATAAAGAAGAAATTCCGGAAGTAAAAGCAGTAGTAAGTGCCGAAGAAACCAAAGAATTGAAA
>CAILDT010000202.1 GCA_903833025.1 uncultured Bacteroidota bacterium
ATATTTATTTGCTTCCGCTAGAAGTGAAATCCATTATTAAAATATTAGAAGAAAATAAAGATATTGATGCTGTTCTGCCTACTATGGGCGGACAAACTGCTCTTAACCTTGCAATGAAATGCGATGAAATGGGTATCTGGAAAAAGTATAATATCCGAATGATTGGAGTAGATATTCAGGCAATTGAAGTAACAGAAGATAGGGATAAATTTCGTCAACGGATGGAATCTATTGGCGTAGAAATGGCTCCTTCGCATATTGCACGCTCGTTTTTAGAAGGAAAAGAAATAGCACAAAAATTTGGTTTCCCATTGGTAATCCGCCCGTCTTTTACGCTTGGCGGCAGTGGTGGCAGTGTGGTATATCACAAAGAGGATCTTGATAAATTACTTGATAGAGGTTTGCACACTTCCCCCATTCACGAGGTTTTAATTGATAAAGCAGTTTTGGGTTGGAAAGAGTTTGAATTAGAATTGCTACGTGATAATAATGATAATGTTGCTATTATTTGTTCGATAGAAAACTTCGACCCGATGGGGGTTCACACTGGAGATAGCATTACTGTGGCTCCAGCAATGACTTTATCAGACAGTACGTATCAAAAAATGCGGACAATGGCAATAATGATGATGCGTAGTATTGGTAATTTTGCTGGTGGTTGTAATGTGCAGTTTGCTGTTAATCCAGATGATTCGGAAGATATAATCGCTATTGAAATTAATCCTCGTGTTTCACGTTCATCAGCATTGGCAAGTAAAGCTACTGGTTACCCAATTGCTAAAATTGCTTCTAAATTGGCTATTGGATTTAATTTGGATGAATTAGAAAACCAGATTACAAAGAGTACTTCAGCTTATTTTGAGCCTACTTTGGATTATGTAATTGTAAAAATTCCACGTTGGAACTTCGATAAATTTAAAGGTGCTAATCGGGAATTAGGTTTTCAAATGAAATCGGTAGGCGAGGTAATGGGCATTGGTAGATGTTTTCAGGAAGCATTGCAAAAAGCTTGTCAAAGTTTGGAAATAAAACGGAATGGATTAGGTGCCGACGGAAGAGAAGTGAAAAGTCAGGAGGAACTTTTGAAATCTCTTGAAAGACCAAGTTGGAATAGGTTGTTTCATATTTATGATTCATTAAAATTAGGTATTTCAATAAAAACAATTCAAAAACTAACGCGCATCGACCCTTGGTTTTTGAATCAGATTGAAGATATGATTTTGCTGGAAGAAGAAATTTCTAAATACAAGTTGTCAGAACTTCCGCGTGAATTATTTTACGAAGCAAAACAAAAAGGATATGCGGACAGACAAATAGCGCACCTTTTGAAATGCTTAGAAAGTGAAGTGTTTAAACGTAGGAGAGAATTAAATATTAATCGTGTTTATAAACTAGTAGATACTTGTGCGGCAGAATTTGAAGCTAAAACACCTTATTATTATAGTACTTTCGAGGATGAAAATGAATCAATCGCATCCGATAAGAAAAAAATTGTAGTTCTTGGAAGTGGTCCTAATAGGATAGGGCAGGGGATAGAATTCGATTATAGTTGTGTACACGGTGTACTTGCTGCTAAAGAATTAGGTTATGAAACGATTATGATTAATTGCAATCCTGAAACAGTTTCTACTGATTTTAACGTTGCAGATAAATTATATTTTGAGCCAGTTTTTTGGGAACATATTTATGATATTATTTTGAATGAAAAGCCAGAAGGCGTTATTGTTCAACTTGGCGGACAAACAGCATTAAAATTGGCAGAGAAACTGGAGCGTTACGGAATAAAAATAATAGGCACTGATTATAAGTCATTGGATTTGGCGGAGGATAGAGGTCGTTTTTCCAATCTTTTAAAGGATAATAATATTCCTTATCCTAAGTTTGCTGTGATTGAAGATGCGGAACAGGCTGTGGAACTATCGAGAACATTGGGCTTTCCATTGTTAGTTCGCCCTTCGTATGTATTGGGCGGACAAAGTATGAAGATTGTTATTAATGAGCAAGAATTGGAACAACACGTTGTTAATCTTTTGAAAGACCATCCAGGCAACCAAGTGCTGATTGACCACTTTTTAGAAAATGCAATTGAAGCCGAATCTGATTCTATTTGCGATGGAAAGGATGTTTACATTATTGGTATAATGGAGCATATTGAGCCGGCAGGTATCCATTCTGGTGATTCGTATGCGGTGCTTCCTCCTTTTGATTTAAGCGAAAATGTGATGAAACAAATTGAACAACATACCCGTACTATTGCTGTTGCGCTGAAAACAGTTGGATTGCTTAACATTCAATTTGCTGTAAAAGATGAAGTAGTTTATATAATAGAAGCCAACCCTCGTGCATCACGCACTGTTCCTTTTATCGCAAAAGCGTACGACGAGCCGTATGTTAATTATGCAACAAAAGTAATGTTGGGAGCGAAGGTGAAAGACTTTAAATTTAATCCTCGTAAAAAAGGATACGCTATAAAAATTCCTGTATTCTCGTATGAAAAATTCCCTGAAGTAGCTAAGGAACTCGGACCTGAAATGAAATCAACAG
>CAILDT010000203.1 GCA_903833025.1 uncultured Bacteroidota bacterium
AAATATTTTTTAAGGATTTTTTGCAATTGGATTAAAAATCAAAACCCTGAGTTTGAAACGAAGTAGAGAAAATAGAACAAATATTTATATATTAAGAATAATTGTTACAAAAAGCTTTAAACTTATTTCAAAAATAATTGGCAACTGCTGTCTCGTTATTCATCAATGTTGTCTTTTTCTTTAGGAATAAAAGTTAAGAAGTTATTAAAACGAAAAAGTTTCGCAGCAACTCAGGATATTCTTCACCAACAGAAAATTGATTTATTTATCCCAACATATTACGACCCTTATTTTTTAACAGAAATAGGTTCCAAACCATTTGTACTTACTGTTTACGATATGATAAACGAACTTTTTCCTCAATGTTTCCCTGAGGATTTAACTACTATTCCAAACAAAAAGCTGCTGATGGAAAAAGCTACCAAAATAATAGCTATTTCAGAAAGCACAAAGCGGGATATCCTTTCATTATATCCGCACATTGAGGAATCAAAAATCGAAATCGTTTATTTAGGATTTACTATAATCGTTGATTCGGAATTAGATTTAAAATTACCCGAAAATTATATTTTGTTTATAGGTAATAGAGGGTTATATAAGAATTTTGATTTTTTTTTACATTCCATTGCACCGTTGCTCAAAAAAAACAAGAATCTCTTTTTGGTTTGTGCCGGTGGTAATTCTTTTACCTCTAAAGAACTTGAGATGATTAATGAATTGAAGGTAGCCGATCAAATTATCCAAAGAAATTTTAAAGATAATGAACTTGGAACTTATTATAAAAATGCAAAATGTTTTGTTTTTCCATCCGAATATGAAGGTTTTGGAATTCCTGTATTGGAATCGATGGCATGCGGATGTCCCGTGGTTTTGGCTAACCACAGTTCATTTCCAGAAGTGGCCGGAGAAGCAGGCATTTATTTTGAATTAAATAAGGAGGTGGATTTGAGAAACAAAATTGAAAATTTACTTAATGACAATAATCTAAGAACTCAATTTAAAATAAAAGGATTAAAACAGGTAAAAAAGTTTAGTTGGGAAATATGTGCCGAAAGAGTTTTTAAAATATACCAGTCGTTGATTAATTAATAGAAAATAATAAAGATTTCAACTGTGTTCAAGTTATCAATTATTACAATTAATTACAATAACCAGATTGGACTAGAAAAGACAATTGAAAGTGTAGTTTCTCAAACATTTTCAAATTATGAATATATTGTAATAGATGGAGGGTCTTCTGATAATAGCGTTGAAGTGATAAAAAATTACCATGATAAAATCAATTATTGGATTTCTGAAAAGGATGCTGGGATATACGATGCAATGAATAAAGGAATTAGAAAAGCAAAAGGGGAATATTGTTTATTTTTAAATTCGGGAGATTATTTAATAGATGAAACAATAATAAGTAAAGTGTTTTCAGGAAATAATACAGAAAGCATTTTATATGGAAACATGTTGGTAGATATTGGTAATAATAATCTTAAGGAAGAAAAATTGCCCAAAACACTTACACTACCTTTTTTATTTAAGCATAATATCTGGCATCCGGCAACTTTTATTAAAAAAGAACTTTTTGATAAATTTGGGCTTTATAATGAAAAATATAAAATCGCAGCAGACTATGATTTTTTCTTTCATGCAATTGCCATCGAAAAAGTCACTAATATTTATATACCATTATCAATTGTTGTTTAT
>CAILDT010000204.1 GCA_903833025.1 uncultured Bacteroidota bacterium
CGTCATAAACTTTTTTAGTTATTAATAGGGTGAAAGAATAAAAACTAAATACAATTGAAAAAAGCAATCGTCCATATTTTTATTCTGGCATTTTTGGGAGGTTGTAACAATTCACCTGATAAAGACGTCTCACGAGTGCCAATTGCAAAAGCAGGAAACAGTTATTTATATGCCGATGAAATAAAAAATATTGTGCCAATAAATACTCCTGCGAAAGATAGTGTTGAGCTTTTAAAAAAATATATTGATAACTGGATGCACGAAATATTAGTAATTCAAAAAGCCGAGAATAACTTGACTGAAGAACAAAAAAACGTGGATAAAGAGTTGAAGGATTATCGTAACTCACTTATTACTTACGCTTATGAAAAAGAGTTGGTGAAACAAAAATTAGATACTATGGTGGAAAATCAAGAGATAGAAAAATATTATACAGCTAATCAAAAAGATTTTCAATTGAAAGATAATATCATAAAAGTAATATATGTGAAGGTGAACAAAAAAGCACCAAACATTGCCAAACTAAAGCAATTGTATAAATCTGACAATACAAAAGACAGAGAACAATTGGAAAGCTATTGTCATCAATTTGCTTTAAATTCATACCTTGATGATAATTCTTGGTTGCTTTTTGATGATTTATTAAAAGAAATTCCAATACAGACGTATAATAAAGAGTTATTTTTGCAGAATAACAGATATGTGGAAGTGAGTGATTCAACAAGTAGTTATTTTTTAAATATAAAAGGATTTAAAATTCGTAACAGTACTTCACCACTTAGTTTTGAAAAAGAAAATATTAAAAACATTATTTTGAACAAACGTAAATTGCAGTTGATTTCAAAAATGAAAGAAGACGTTTACAACGAAGCTGCGAATAATAATAAAACTGAAATATATTTAAATGATAAATCTAAAAAATAATTTTTTACTTTCTTGTACTCTTTTATTATCTTTTGTTTGTGCAAAAGCGCAGAATAAAGAAAAAATAATTGATAGAGTAATTGCTGTTGTTGGTGCCAATCCGCTTTTACAATCGGAATTAGAATCTCAATATCAGCAAATGGTTGCATCCCCAGAAGGTGTCAATGAAAATACAAAGTGTAAATTAATGGAAGAACTTTTGTATCAGAAATTATTGTTGGCACAGGCGCAAAAAGATAGTTTGAATGTTTCCGAAGGGCAAATAGATCAGGAGCTTGACAGAAGATTACATTATTATATTCAGCAGTTTGGGTCTGAAGATAGATTTGTGGCTTTCTATGGAAAATCGGTGGATGATTTTAAAGCTGATTTAAGAGATAACGTGCGCGATTTATTATTATCACAACAAATGCAAAGTAAAATTACCGCAGATATTAATGTTACTCCCAATGATGTAAAAACATACTTCAATAGTATTCCGCCTGATTCAGTTCCGTTAATTAATTCGGAAGTGGAAGTAGGACAAATAGTGAAGAAACCAGTAATAACCGCTGATGCAAAAAAAGAAGCGAAAGATAAGATTACAAAAATTCGTGAACGGATTATGAAAGGCGAAGCAAGTTTTGCTGCATTAGCTGCATTGTATTCCGAAGACCCTGGCTCGGCAAATAAAGGTGGATTGTACGAACATATTCAGCGTGGACAATTTGTGCCGGAGTGGGATGCGCAAGCATTTAAAATAAAACCGAAAGAATTGAGCGAAGTGTTTGAAACTGTTTATGGATATTTTATTATTCAGTTAGTGGAGCGCAGAGGTGATGAAGTGGATGCACGCAGTTTATTGATTACTCCGAAAGTAGAACCACAAGATTTATTGATAGCTAAAATGTCGTTGGATACTATTTTTACTAAACTTGCCACTGATACAACTAACTTCAATGATATGGCAGCTAAATATTCTAATGATGAAGAAAGTAAAAACAGTGGTGGCTTAATTGTAAATCCACAGACAGGTGCAAGCCGCTGGCAAATTGACGAACTAGGGCAATGGGACCAAAATGTTGCATTTGCAATTGATAAATTAAAAATTGGAGAATATACTAAACCTATTCCTTTTCAAACAAAAGATGGAAAACAAGCGTATCGTATTTTATATTTAAAAGCGAGATTAGCTCCCCATAAAGCAAATTTAAAAGACGATTATCAAAAGTTGCAAGCAATTGCTTTATCGAAAAAACAAGAAAAAGCAATTCAAGTTTGGATTAAGAAAAAGTTAGCTGGTACGTATGTTCATATAACGGATGATTATAAAAACTGCGCTTACACTAATAAATGGGTAAATTAAAATAATATTAAAAATATGTATAAATCAGATGTAGAAGCCGTAGATGCTTTTGTAGGTAAGTATAAAGAGCTTAATTCCGAAATAGGTAAAATAATTATCGGGCAGGACGAAGTGGTAAAAGATGTGCTGATTTCTATTTTCAGCAAAGGACATTGTTTGCTTATCGGTGTTCCGGGATTGGCAAAAACATTGCTTGTAAATACGATTGCCGATGTGTTGGGATTGAGTTATAACCGTATTCAGTTTACCCCCGATTTAATGCCGTCAGATATTATTGGTTCTGAAATTTTGGGCGAAGACCGTAATTTTAAATTTATAAAAGGACCCATGTTTGCAAATATTATTTTAGCAGATGAGATAAACCGTACTCCTCCCAAAACACAAGCTGCCTTGCTGGAAGCGATGCAGGAACGTAGTATAACTACAGGTGGTAAAAGATATGAATTAGGAAATCCATTTTTTGTTTTAGCAACTCAAAATCCGATTGAGCAAGAAGGAACTTATCCATTGCCGGAGGCACAACTCGACCGTTTTATGTTTAACGTTTGGCTTGATTATCCTAAAATGCAAGATGAAATTATGGTTGTAAAAAATACAACTTCTAATAGAAAAGTGGAATTGAGAAAAGTTTTATCTACTGAAGAAATAATTTATTTTCAAGAACTCGTGCGTAAAATTCCGGTAACTGATAATGTGCTGGAGTATGCAGTTAAATTAGCTTCTAAAAGCAGACCGAATACAGAACACGCTGCCGAAGTGGCAAACAAATATTTATCGTGGGGGGCAGGACCAAGAGCTTCGCAATACTTAGTAATAGGTGCAAAATGTCATTCGTTAATAAAAGGAAAATACTCGCCTGATATTGAAGATGTAAAAGCGGTTTCAGGTGCAATTCTTCGTCACCGTATTGTGAGAAATTATAAAGCCGAAGCCGAAGGAATAACCGTCGATACTATTATTGCAGAACTTCTGAAAGGATAATTAGTAGTTTAAACTGTTGCACCTACCGTTCATCAAAAATAATTTTGTGATTAAAAATAATTACTTAAATTTGCGCATTATTAATCTTTTAAACCTTTAAAACAACAAATAAAATGAAAAAAATTTACACAATTGTAGCATTATTCTTTCTTGGTGCATTGGCTTCAAAAGCACAAGACACCTTACTTTTCAATGATTTTCAACAACCGCACTGGCACGCGTATGATACTTTAGTTGGTCCTCCGGGAACTGCTACGGATAATGTATGGTACATTTTTAATGCTAATGGAACATCTATTCCAAACGCTGCTCCTGCTTATCGTCCTAATCGCTGGTTTTTTTCTTACCCATTCTCTATGGTTGATCGTTATGCGACTGGAATGTCTGACACAAGTACAACTAGTGTTATAACACCTGATTCTAACGCAGTGTTAGCTGCTAATACTTGGTCGAACCTTGGCGATGGCGCAAATGCTTTAGAAGCAAATTATTTTATTACTCCAAGCGTATTGCTTGGAATGCACGATACTTTATTTTGGAAATCAGCACCTAGACAAACTCCTCGTTATTTGGATAGATATTCTGTATTAATTTCTCATAACACCAATAACGATGTTGGCTCATTTACCGACACAATATTCAGAGCGGCTGAAATGATTGGAGCTCCTCCAGGAGGTGCCACATCAACTGATACAGTTTTTGCTGATTTCACTTTTAATGCCTATGCTCCAGTTGGCGATACAGGATTTATTCACGGAAAAGATGGTATGTATATGGATTATATATCAGCAACACAAGTTGCCCCTATTTCACATAACGGTCGCCTTCGCCCTTTTAGCATACCTTTAGATACTTATTCTGGTCAAACTATTTTTGTTGCTTTCCTAAGTAATTCGCACGATGATAATTTAATTTCTATTGACGATATTATGATTCGTGGGGCAAATGTTACTGGCATAAAGGAGAATGCTAATAATATTAGTTTATCTGTTTTCCCTAATCCTGCTAAAGAAACTGCACAGTTAAACTTTGAATTAGCTTCTTCAACTACTGTAACTATTAGTTTGTATGACATTGCTGGTAAATTGGTTTATTCTGAAAATAAAGGAACGATGTCGCAAGGTCGTCATTTTGATGTGATGAATGTTGCGCCTCTGGCAAAAGGTTTTTACACTGTAGCTGTTCAAACAAACAGTGGCAGAAGTATTGTTAAATTGATTGTTCAATAAACAAGAACATTTATAAAAGAAAAGCCCTTCGATTAATTTCGAAGGGCTTTTTTGTTTTAAGAAATACCTATAAAAAAACTTCTTTTTTGATTAATGTATTACTTATCAACCTATTAACTTACCTAAAATTTCTTTTTGCTGATGGAAAACAAGTCGTTGCAGGTGGTGAATGACTCTTTAGCCATGGCGAACAAGTCTTTAGCCATAGCCAATAACTCTTTAGCTGTGGCGAATAACTCTTTAGCCATAGCGAACAACTCTTTAGCCATGGCGAA
>CAILDT010000205.1 GCA_903833025.1 uncultured Bacteroidota bacterium
GGCAAATGTGTTGTGTTAATTATTTGCGAATACAAATGTAGTGTAAATTATTAATATTAGGGATTGGGCAATATATTTTACTTGTTAGACCACTCCCCCTGCCCCTCTCCTTGAAGAAAGGAGAGGGGTGCCAAGGTGTGATGTAAGTTTTTCAAGGAGTTTAATATTAAGGATTGGGCAATATATTTTGAAGTTTTGCGTTGATGGTAGTGATATTATTATTTACTTTGACAAGATTATGAATATGAAGTGGATTTTTGTTTTTGGTTTTATGCTGATTGGTGCTTTGGGTTTTTCGCAACTTGGAGGAAATAATACGTATGAGTTTTTGAATTTGCCTATTTCGGCGAGGGTTACTGCGTTGGGTGGTAATTTAATTTCGGTGCGAGATAATGATTTGAATGTGGCGTTAACTAATCCTTCGTTGCTTTCGGATTCGATGAATAATAATGTGGCGTTGAGTTTTACTAATTATATAGCAGGGATAAAATATGGGTATGTAACGATTGGGAAACATTTTAAGAGAGGCGGTAATTTTAGTTTGGGGGTTAATTACCTTAATTACGGTAACTTGGTGCGGGCGGATGAGTATGGTAATGTAACTGGGACGTTTGGGGGAAATGAGGAGAGTTTTAATTTGGCTTATTCGCATCGTATTATTGATTCTAACTTTTATGTGGGGGCGAATTTGAAAACTATTTATTCGGTTTTGGATGTTTATACTTCTTATGCTTCAGCATTGGATTTAGGTGCAACGTATTACAATCCGAAAACAAATTTTGGGTTGGCAGGTGTAATAAAAAACATTGGGCACGTGTGGAAGGGGTATGATAAAAATAACCAAAATGAGAAGTTGCCTTTTGAGATACAACTTGGAACTTCATATCGATTGAAAAAATTTCCAATAAGAATGTCGGTAGTTTATGAAAATGTGGAGCAATGGGATTTAACGTATCACGACCCTTTAGTTCCTTATCCGCGAAACCCTGTAACGGGGGAAATTATAGAAGATAATAAATATAAAGTGTGGGGAGATAAATTAATGCGGCATATTGTTTTGGGAACTGAATTTATTATTAGTAAAAACTTATTTCTTCGTGTAGGATATAATTATCAACGAGCGGTGGAATTAAAAAGCCCGGCAAAAACTGAATTTGCAGGATTTTCGTTCGGGTTTGGATTTCGGGTTTATAAATTTCATTTTAGTTATGGGCGAGCTGTTTATTTGATGGCAGGTGTAACAAATAACTTTTCGGTGAGTTTTGATATGGGGAGTTTTCATAAGAAATAAAAAAGATGGTTGGAAATTAATTACATTTGTATTAAATAAATTTATACTAATGAAAAACAAAGTCTTCCTTATTATACTGTTCGCCAGTATTAGTTTGCAGATAAATGCTCAATGGGTGCAAACGAATGGACCAGGTGGTGGCGGAAATATTACTTGTGTGGTTACTTCCGGAATCTATACTTTTATTGGTACTCAAAACAATGGTGTTTTTATATCTGCCAATAATGGCGGTAACTGGACAACTATAAACAATGGCTTAACCAACCTAAATATACTTTCGATAGCTGTAAGCGGAACTACTGTATTTGCAGGAACCTCTGGTGGTGGTGTGTTTATGTCATCAAATATGGGAGCAAGTTGGGTGGCTGTTAATAATGGATTAACCAATCTAACTGTTAATTCAATAGCCATAAATGGTGCTAAAATATTTGCAGGTACTGATGTTGGTTTATTTGTATCTACAAATAATGGAAACAGTTGGACGATTACAAATATGGGAGGCTATTATGTAAGTGCCATCACGATTAGCGGAAATATTGTTTTTGCTGGAACAAGTATTGCTTTGTTTTTATCTACCGATAACGGAATAAGTTGGATACAAAGTTCGTTTACCCAAAGTATAAATACTTTGGCGATTAGCGGAACAACTGTTTATGCAGCAACTAACAATGGTGTGTACATTTCTACCAATTATGGAATTAGTTGGACTGGAGGTGGAACCGTTTATAATACTAATTCATTTGCTATAAGTGGCATAAACATTTTTGCAGGAACAAGTAATGGTGTTTATAAATCTGTAGATAACGGGAATACTTGGACTAATATTAGTAACGGGGCACTTTTATATAATGTTAATTGCTTGGCAGTAAATGGAACCAATATTTTTGTAGGCACGAGTGGCAATGGGGTATTTACATCTACTAACGCTATTAATTGGACAACAGTAAATAATGGGTTAAATTTTACAAGTGTTATTTCTTTGGCCACGGATGGAAGTACTGTTTTTGCAAGCACATATAATAATGGACTCGATAAATCAACTGATGGTGGTAACAATTGGATACACGAAAATTCAGTTTTGTTTAGCAGCCAACAGTTAAACCCGATAGTTATAAGTGGCACTGCTGTATATGCGGCACCTTATAATGGTTTATTATTTTCTACTGATAACGGAAATAATTGGTCCGTATTAAATAATAACATTTCTGAAATTATTGGATTAGTGGTAAACGGAACAACAATGATTGCAGCTACACGATATAATGGAATACATATATCTACAGATAATGGAGTTACCTTTAGTTGGGCAGACTCTGCTTTTTCGAA
>CAILDT010000206.1 GCA_903833025.1 uncultured Bacteroidota bacterium
ACCCTGCCGAAGCCACTTACGTAAAAGATGAACCAAAGGCAGAACAAGGATATTATAAACCTACTGATACCATTTACATTAAGTTTTGTTCCATTGATTATCCCACTTATCACTTTTATTCCACCTTCGACCAAGCATTACAGAACAATGGAAACCCATTTGCTGCACCAGTTTCTATACTTAGTAACATTAAAGGAGATGGTGCGTTGGGTGTATGGGCTGGTTATGGTGCAACATATGATACTATCTATCCGCATCATTAAGTTATTAATTATATTGTGAATAAAATATAATTAATGGCTCGTTTTCAAATAGTACTTTTGCTTTCGCGAAAAAATTATCAATATTAAATTATGGAAGAAACAATAGAGCACGTTAAATGTTTAATAATAGGAAGTGGTCCTGCGGGATATACTGCTGCTATATATGCTGCACGAGCGGATATGAAACCAGTTATGTATCAGGGATTACAACCAGGAGGGCAACTAACCATTACCACTGAAGTAGAAAATTATCCCGGCTATCCGCAGGGTACACAAGGACCGGAAATGATGGAAGATTTTAAAGCACAGGCAGAACGTTTCGGAACTGATATTCGCTGGGGATTGGCTACATCAGTTGATTTTACAGGACCTAAACATAAAGTAATAGTTGATGAAAAAACAACTATTACAGCAGATAGTATTATTATAGCAACAGGAGCATCAGCAAAATGGCTTGGTTTAGAATCAGAACAAAAACTAAATGGCTTTGGAGTTTCTGCTTGTGCTGTTTGCGATGGTTTCTTTTTTAAAGGACAGGATGTAGCAATTGTAGGTGCAGGGGATACCGCAGCAGAAGAGGCAACTTACCTTGCAAAACTTTGTAAAAAAGTTTATATGATTGTACGTAAAGACGAAATGCGCGCTTCAAAAGCAATGCAACACCGGGTGCAAAATACTGCCAACATTGAATTGATTTATAACACTTCAACAAAAGAAATACTTGGCGACAAAACGGTGGAAGGTGCTTTGCTGGTAAATAATAAAGGAGAAGAAAGAAGAATAGAAGTTACAGGATTTTTTGTTGCTATTGGTCATCAGCCCAACACCGATATATTTAAAGGTTGGTTGGATATGGATGAAACTGGTTATTTAAAAACTATACCAGGTACTACCAAAACAAATATTGTTGGTGTATTTGCTTCTGGTGATGCACAAGATAAAATTTATCGGCAGGCAGTAACTGCTGCAGGTAGTGGTTGTATGGCTGCATTGGATGCCGAACGTTATTTAGCAAGTATCGGAATTCATTAAAAATGTAAATATATTCCGATGAAAAAAATAGTTTTTCTCTTCACAATTTTAATTTCTTCTACCCTTTCTTTTGCTCAATTTAAAGGACAAATTCCTGAACCTAAAAAATACAATGCAGCAAAAGTTATTGACCCCGACTATGGAATTAAAATGTATGAAAAACTAAACTTTCAAACTGGTGGTGATAGTGTGCGCAATGATAAAAAAGGATATGCCTGCCAAGGTTGGGTAGAAGATTTTTATGATACGGGCGATTTAATTCACCGAGGGTATTATGAAGACGGGCATTTAACACTTTATAAAAACTTTTTCCCGAATGGAAAAGTGGAACGCTCTTTTATTGTTACAGGATATAAAAAAAGTACGATGCAGATTTATTATAATGATGGAAAAATAAAGTCTGATATTTTGTATTTCGAAACAAACCCTCAAGTATGGACTGATTATTATAACAACGGACAAATAGAATACACCGAAGAAAATGCGAAGAATATGGAATACCTTATTTTCAGAAAATCGTATACGCAGGATGGTAAACCACAGGAAATTTTTGAACTTATTAATCCGAAGAAAAAAATTTATTCGATGAAAGAATATTATGAAAACGGAAACATAAAAGGAGAGGGGCAAATGATATTTAACGCTTCTATGGTAGATTACCAAAAAGATGGCAACTGGATAGTGTACGATGAAAAAGGAAAAGCTACAAAAGAAAAATGGGTGAGAGGGGAGGAGCAAAAAGCGGATTAAATGAATTTTCTTTCACACCTTTATTTGGCTGGTAATTCCGAAGGATTAATAATAGGTAATTTTATTGCAGACGCTGTTAAGGGGAGTGCTTATAATAATTTCCCTGAAGACATACAGCAAGGAATTTTATTGCATCGTAAAATAGATTCGTTTACTGATTCACATCCTATAGTAGAACTTAGCAAACAACGCCTAAGGGAAAAGTACAGAAAATATGCACCTGTAATTGTAGATATTTATTACGACCATTATTTAGCTGTTAACTGGAAAGATTATTCGAAAATTGAATTAGATGTTTTTGTAGAAAATATTTATTCAATTATAAAAAACAATCATTCCATACTTCCAATAAAGTCGGCGCAGTTTACCAATTATATGCTTGAGCATAATATTCTTGTTGGGTATTCAAAATTAGAAGGAATAGAAAAAGTGCTTTATGGTATGTCGCGAAGAGCGAAGTTTCAATCAAATA
>CAILDT010000207.1 GCA_903833025.1 uncultured Bacteroidota bacterium
ATTTGAAGAAGATAATGAAGGGCGGGTTTATGTGAATACGCTTGGCAAAAGAGAATTGTTTGATTACGAACAAATGAAATCGGGCAAAGCAGTTTTTATTAAAGAGTTGTTTTATGATAAAGCGTTAAAAGAAATAAAAAAATCGGCATTATGTTTTATTCAAGATAAAAATGATGTGTATTGGCTGGGTTGCGGTAATGGTTACTTGGCAAAATATGATGAAAAGAAAAATAGTGTAAAGCTATTCAGCATCGAAAACACTGAAGATAAAATAACACTTACCAAGTTATGGCTTGATAACAATAATAACGTGTGGATGGAAACACAGGATAAATCATCCAATAACTTTATCTGTAAATTTGATACAAAAGAAGAAACATTTACAAGAATGATTCCGCTACCCGAAAAAGTGGAGATACACACTTACCCTTTTATTTCGAGCGAGATAACGGATGCAGCAGGTAACTTTTGGTTGGGTACACTGCAAGGATTATTCAAATACGATTCGAATGCAAATCAATGGATTAAATATAAAAACATTCGTGGCGATAAAACTTCGCTAAGCAACAATATGATTTTTTCGTTATGTGCCGACCCGCTGAAACCGAAAGACTTTATGTGGGTAGGTACCAATAGTGGAGGATTAAATTTATTGGATATTAATAAAGGAACGTTTACACGATATAAGGATAAAGACGGGTTGCCCAACAATGTTATTTATGGAATATTAAGTGATAATGACGGTAATTTATGGATGAGCACCAATAAGGGTATTTGCAGATTTAATATTGAATCAAAAAACTGTAAAAATTATTATGCTACGGATGGTTTGCAGAACAATGAGTTTAACAGGTATGCTTATTTAAAAGCAAAAAATGGTTTACTGTTTTTTGGTGGTATAACTGGTTTAAACTTTTTCGACCCGAAAGAAATAAACAATAATAGTATCCCTCCTTTAATTTCGTTTACTGATTTTTTGGTGTTTAACAAAAGTAACTCACAACATAAACGAAAAATATTACACCACTCATTAGATTCGCCCGAAGAGATAAAATTGAAGTATAATGAAAATATGATAACCATTGCGTTTTCGGCAACAGATTATTCGGCACCTGAAAATAATCAATACAAATATAAGTTGGATGGATTTGATAACGATTGGATTTCGTCGGGTACAAAACACGAAGCCACTTACACAAATTTGGACCCTGGAGAATATATATTTACTGTAATAGCAGCAAATAGCGAAGGGGTATGGAACGAAAAAGGCAGCACTATTAAAATTACGGTGGCACCACCAATGTGGAAAACCTGGTGGGCACGCACTTTATTTGTACTCATATTTATTTCGTTGGTAATTCTTTTGTTTCAATTGCGTACTGCCAACCTGCGAAGAAATAGGGAGGAACTTAAATTGAAAGTGGAACAACGAACAAAAGAATTGAGCATAAAAAATGAAATTATAACAAAGGAAATGGAACGGTCGGAAACGCTTCTACTTAATATTCTACCTTCCGAAGTAGCAAATCAACTTAAAGAAACAGGCGAAAGCGAAGCCAAACATTACGATAATGTTTCGGTACTATTTACTGATATGGTAAACTTTACCGGTATAAGCGAAAAGCTTACTCCTAAACAATTGGTGGCGGAAATACATTATTGTTTTTCTGCTTTCGATGAGATAATAGGACGTAATGGATTAGAGAAAATAAAAACTATTGGCGATGCATACTTAGCCGTTTGTGGTTTACCAAATGAAGATAAAAACCACGCAAAAAAAACAGTGCAGGCGGCGATTGAAATAAGAGATTTTATTGCAAAGCGTAAAACAGAAGGTGGCGATTTTGATGTTCGTATTGGTGTGCACAGCGGTCCATTAGTTGCTGGTATTGTAGGTATAAAAAAGTTTGCTTACGACATTTGGGGAGATACCGTAAATATGGCTGCACGAATGGAACAGAACTCGGCACAAGGTAAAATAAACATCAGCAATGTTACTTATCAGTTGATTAAAAATGATTTCCATTGTACTCATCGAGGCAAGATATTAGCAAAAAATAAAGGAGAGATAGATATGTACTTTGTTGAACATATTTCTACCACGCACAATATATTTTAACTTTCTGCGTTTAGTAAGAGGATATTTTCATTTACTTTGCAATTCTAAATTATGAGAAAAATTACTTTCCTTTTATTGTCAACGTTTATAAGCGTTTTTTCCTTTGGTCAAATAGGAGGGAAGGGTACTTATAAATTTCTCGACATCCCTGTTTCTGCACGCGTTACTGCATTAGGAGGTAATCTTATCTCGGTAAAAGATAATGATTTGAATGTGGCAATCATTAATCCTTCTTTATTAACCGACTCAATGGATAACAACTTAGCATTAAGTTTTATTAATTATTTTGGAGGTATAAAGTTTGGCTATGTAGCGTATGCCAAACATTATAAAGGATTAGGGAATTTTAGTACAGGTATTAAATATCTTGACTATGGACGAATACCTCGCGCCGATGAATTGGGTAATCTTGATGGTACTTTCGGGGCTTCCGAAATGAGCGTTAACTTAGCTTACGAACGTTCGATAATAGATACCAACTTTACTGTAGGCGCAACATTAAAAACTATTTACTCACATCTTGAATATTATACTTCCTGGGGTTCGGCAGTAGATTTAGGTGCAACTTACTTTCGCCCTAAATCTAATTTTGCTATAGCAGCAGTAATAAATAATATTGGCAGGCAATGGCGAGAATATGATTCGGGCAACAGAGAACCATTGCCTTTTCAAGTGCAATTAGGTATTTCTAAACGTCCTAAACACGTACCCGTTAGGTTATCTTTTATTTATCAGCATTTAGAAAAATGGGATTTAACCTATGAAGACCCTGCCAACCCAACTCAAACAGTTGACCCATTAACTGGTGCAGCAATAAAACAAAATAAATATAAAATATTTGGAGATAAATTAATGCGCCATATGGTTATTGGTACGGAGTTTATAATTACTAAAAATATGTTTTTGCGTGTTGGATATAATTACGAACGAAGAAAAGAATTAAAGATACCAGAAAAAAGAGGAATGGATGGTTTTTCGTTTGGTTTCGGATTTCGTGTTTATAAATTTCATTTCTCTTATGGCAGAGCAGTATATCATTTAGCGGGAGCAACTAATAACTTCTCCATTAGCTTCGATTTAAATAGCTTTCACTCTAATAAAACAACGGTTGTTTTTCCGGCAACTGCACCGCAATAAATGTCGAAAATAGTAATAGCAATAGATGGTTATTCTTCCTGCGGAAAAAGCACAGTAGCAAAA
>CAILDT010000208.1 GCA_903833025.1 uncultured Bacteroidota bacterium
CTGTGTTTTTAAAAACAGATTGTGCTTCCTCCAATAAAGGTCGTAAATCTTTGTACCGAGCCGAATAATGTCCAATCATTAGTTTTTTTACTTCTGCTTTCTTAGCAATTTCAGCTGCTTGCAAAGCAGTCGTATGAAATGTTTCTTTTGCCCTGTCCGCCATTTCATTTAAAAAAGTTGCTTCGTGATAAAGTAAATCCGAGTGTTTTATATATTCAATTATATCCTCGTCATATATTGTATCCGAGCAATACGCATACTTTCGAGGAGTTAGTTTTCTGGTAATTAATTTTTCATTTGGTATCACTTTTCCTGCGGTGTTAATAAAATCGCCACCTTTTTTAATTGTCAATATTTGTTCAACAGGTAATTTATATTCTTCAATTTTCTCTTTCGAAATGTTTGCCAACAAAGGTTTTTCCGAAAACACAAAACCACAACAAGGTATCCTATGATTCAAAACTATTGTTCGTACTTCCACTTTATCATCTTCAAAAATCAAATCATCATTAACATATTTATGCGGATGATAAACAATTTTGAAATTCAAATACGATTGCGAATGTTTGTATTGCACCTCAATAATCTCTTGCAATTCAGCAGGACAATACAAATGCAATTCATTCGTCCGCCCCAGCAAGTGCATACTCGACAGCAAGCCGGGTAACCCCAGATAATGGTCGCCGTGCAAATGACTAATAAAAATATTATTTATTCGTTGAAATTTTAATTTGAATTTTCGTAATTGAATTTGTGTTGCTTCACCACAATCAATCAAAAAAAAACGCTCAGCAATATTTAAAAGCTGAGCGGTGGGGTTACGTGTTGATGTGGGTGTTGCACTACTGCAACCAAGAATAGTTAATTCGAAATTCTGCATTCGCAATCGAAAATGCTATCAAACTTGCGTTGCAAATACAGCGTCTGCTTCTGCCAAATCGTTGGTGATAGTTAAAATTGAATCCAATTGTGAAATAGAGATTAATTTTTTCACAGCATCCTGCAATCCAGTTAATACAAAGGTGCCTTGACTATTTCTGCACAATCTATTAGCTACCAAAATAGCCGACAAACCAGACGAATCGCAATAGCGCGTTTTGGTTAAATCAATAATTATGTTTTTCACTCCATCAGTATTTAGTACTACTAACTCTGATTTTAGTGAAGGCGCAATGTTACTGTCAAGCTTTTCAACCTGCACTTTTATCACTGCGTACTTATCTGTTTTTTCTATCTCGAAATTCATATCTTTAAAATGTTTTAGCAAATGTAGATAAACTTTTGTTATAAAACCAAAAAATTTACAAAAGCAATTTTAATAATAATGTAAAATTAAACTCTTCCAGCAAGCAAAAATAGTACAGCCATTCTCACCGCCACGCCATTTTCTACCTGTTCAAGTATAATACTTTGGTCGCTATCCGCCACATCCGACGTTATTTCCACCCCTCTGTTTATTGGTCCTGGGTGCATTATCACAATCTTTTTCGATAACGAATCCAGCAACTGTTTATTTAATCCGAACAGCATAGTATATTCCCTCAACGAAGGGAAATATTTTATTTCTTGTCTTTCCAATTGAATACGCAACATATTTGCAACATCACACCATTCAAGTGCTTTTCGCAAATTATGTTCTACTTTTACTCCAAGCGAAGTAATGTATTTAGGAATTAATGTAGTCGGTCCGCACACCATCACTTCTGCTCCTAATTTTTGCAAACAAAATATATTGGATAGCGCAACTCGTGAATGTAGTATATCTCCAACTATTACTATTTTCTTTCCTTTAATATTTCCCAATTTTTCTTTTATCGAAAACGCATCTAATAATGCTTGAGTAGGATGTTCGTGAGCACCATCTCCCGCATTAATAATTTTTGCATTAATATGTTTCGAAAGAAAAACAGCTGCCCCCGGATTCGGATGTCGCATCACCACCATATCCACTTTCATCGCAAGAATATTGTTTACCGTATCAATTAATGTTTCTCCTTTTTTCACTGAAGAAGAGGAGGACGAAAAATTAACTACATCGGCACTCAACCTTTTTTCAGCCAGTTCGAAGGAAAGTTTTGTACGTGTCGAGTTTTCAAAAAATAAATTAGCAATCGTAATATCTCTAAGCGAAGGAACTTTTTTTATCGGACGATTAATAACATCTTTAAAACTATCGGCTGTTGCTAATATTAAATTAATATCGTCAGCAGTTAGCTCTTTTATTCCTAGCAAATGTTTTGTACTTAATTTACTCATTGTTTATTATTCGTTAGATAATAATGTTACTCTATCCGCCCCATCACTTTCTTTCCATTCCACTTTTACTTTTTCCGATGAAATCGAATCAATCTTTTTCCCTATGTATTTTGCCTGAATCGGAACGTGTCTGCTCAATCTTCTATCTATCAAAACTAAAAGCTCCACATCATTAGGTCTTCCAAAAGCTAGCATAGCATCTAATCCTGCACGTATTGTTCTGCCTGTGAAAAGCACATCATCCACCAATATTACATTTTTATCTTCAATAATAAAATCAATTTCCGTAGGGGTTGGTATCAATTCTTTTTTTCTGAAATCATCGCGATAAAAAGTAATATCAAGACTACCACATTTAATGTCTTTATTTTTTAATATTTCAGAAAGTTTTTTCTGGATTCGTTTTGCGAGGTAGGTCCCACGAGGTTGTAAGCCAACTATTACCGTATTCGAGAAATCATTGTGAACTTCTATTAATTGATAGCAAAGCCGAGTAACGGTAATTTCAATGTGCTTGCTGTCTAAAATGATTCGGGGCTTCATCATATCAGGAAACAAAGATATATAAAAAAGTGGGAGTAGAGCATTTTTATTTTATTACAAAAAAAATGCCCCACATTTCTGCGGGGCATTCTTCTAAAAACCATGGCGTGATTCCTAGATTCTGCTTGGCATTGCTGCCTTACAAAATATTTTATTCTGCTTTTGTCGCTTCGTCGCTTGTATTTTCAATATGCTCTGCAGCTTCAGCTTTTACAGTTTTTTCAGCTTCCTCGGTTTTCTTTTCAGTAGCTTCCATATCTGTTTTTAAATTGGATAGCACATCCATATCACCAAGCGTAGTTTTTTCAATACTGTCTTTCACCTTCTTAACAGTTTTTTTAGTTTCTTCCGCTTCTGCTTTTTCTCCGTCCGATAACTTTGATTTTTCACCAGCAGCAGCATCTTCCACTAATCTCGAATGAGAAACAACTATCTTTTTCAAATCTTTATTAAATTCCAAAACTTTGAAATCCAATACCTCTTCTACTTTAGCGCTTTTTCCATTCTCTTTTATTAAGTGACGAGTTGGGCAAAATGCCTCCACACCGTAAGGCATAGAAACTATAGCACCCTTATCCAATATATTAATAATAGTACCTTGATGAACCGAATCAACATTAAATATAGTTTCAAACACATCCCAAGGATTTTCCTCTATTTGTTTATGTCCTACACTTAATCTACGATTTTCTCCATCAATGTCTAAAACCACAACATCTATCTTATCGCCAATCTTAGCAAATTCTGAAGGATGCTTAATTTTCTTAGACCACGATAAATCCGAAATATGAATTAAACCATCCACACCTTCTTCCAACTCCACAAAAATACCAAAATTCGTAAAGTTTCTAACAGTAGCAACGTGCTTAGTTCCCTTAGCATATTTAGTCATTACATTAGCCCAAGGGTCAGGCATTAATTGTTTAATACCTAACGACATTTTACGCTCTTCCTTATCAAGCGTTAAAATAACCGCTTCTACTTCCTGTCCCACTTTTAAGAAATCGTGAGCAGTACGCAAATGCTGACTCCAGTTCATTTCCGAAACGTGAATCAACCCTTCAATACCAGGTTGAAGTTCCAAAAACGCACCATAATCAGCTATCACCATTACTTTTCCTTTTACCTTATCACCAACTTGCATTTCCGTTTTTAAACTATCCCAAGGATGAGAAGAAAGTTGTTTCAAACCTAAAGCAATACGTTTCTTCTCATTATCAAAATCAAGAATAACCACATTTAACTTCTGGTCTAATTTCACAATTTCTTCAGGGTGATTAATACGACCCCACGATAAATCAGTAATGTGTATAAGTCCATCCACGCCGCCAAGGTCAATAAACACACCATAAGTAGTAATGTTTTTAACTTGTCCTTCCAACACCTGTCCTTTCTCAAGTCTCGACATAATTTCCTTTTTCTGCACCTCCAATTCCGCCTCAATTAATGCTTTATGAGAAACAACAACGTTTTTAAA
>CAILDT010000209.1 GCA_903833025.1 uncultured Bacteroidota bacterium
ATCATTGAGGTTATTGTGTTTTTCATTTTCAATTCTGTTTCTTTTTGTTTCATACTTTATATTTTTTATTAAACAAATTGCTCAAAACAAGTAACCCACGGAAACTTGTTTTGAGTTGTTTGTTGAAACTAACCTTTAATTACTGGATAAGTTTAGTATTGCATGTTTTGCACTATGTGAGGTTTCTATTCCATTTAGTTTCAATTTAGTCGTTGCACTGGAATTTCGTGACCGTATAAAACAATAATTTCAATGTCCTCAGTACAATTGAGGTCAAGGTTATTTTTTCTTTCTCTGATAAAGTTAGGCGGGTAGTAATCGCTATAATAACTTTCTCGCTCTGATTCGATTTTAAAAGCAAAGTAAGGGATTAAGTCAATTTCATAATTTACCACTATCGTAATTAGAGTAGTTTCATTTAGAGCTATTTCATCTTCTCTTAATTTTTTTCTGATTTCACGATAAAAACTCTGACTGTTTTTTTCAAAGGCTTCTATAGCAATTTTCTTTTTTTCTTTCATTTTTGTTTTGTTTAAAGTTTGTTATTTCATTTATGAACATATCTCTCCCATGACTGAAAAATCAGCCTTTTTAGGGTGCTATGTTGTTATTTGGATATAAGCGTTACCGACTGGTTAGCTAAAGATATTATCAATCTAATCCTTGACTAGTTGAGTTTTCGTTTCGATTATCGAAATCGTTTTTATTGTTTCTTATGCCATGTCATTCTACTAATATTAAATTTTTACTTTATTTTATCAATTCCTTTATTCTTGCAACCCTATAACTAACCAATAGGGCATAGCTTTCCCTCATTCGCTTTAAAGCGAAAAATTAATCCTTTCTGGTTGAATAAACTTAGTGGTTAGCTAATAAATTCAAACCTTACAGGGGATTATCCCTGTTAGTCGCATGGCTATGAAATTAACTACAACAAAATAATAGCGATTAGCAATTATATTGTTGAATTGAGTTTCTAAGTGGTACTTTTTAGATTTAACCTCAAGCCTTACAAAGGTACTTAAAATAATTGAACTTTACAAATAATCTGGAAAGTATTTTTAAAATAAAAGCAGTTTACGGTTAATCATTACTTTCTTAACCTTAATAATTGTAGCTGTTGAACACCCTGTAATCTTTGATACTTCCCGAATAGTCATATTCTTTAATAACTTCTTTTGAACCGTAACGTGCCTTTCTAGTAATTGTTCATCACTTTGAATACTTCCAATCTTACGACCTTGGTATTTCCCTAGTGCCTTTGCAATGGCAACACCTTCGGCACTTCTCTCTTTTATTTTATTCCTTTCTAACTCTCCAATACTACCCATACAAGCTACTACCAGTTTAGCCATTGGATTTTCTTTGCCGTTATCTAAAAGAGTTGAAAAGCCTTCCTTTATTGATTGCAAGTTAATTCCGTTATCAGTGAATATCTGAATTGTTTTTAAAATATCGAGTAGGCTTCTTCCAAGTCTATCTAGCGAATCTACACAAACCGTATTGAATTCACCTTTGATTGAAATTACCATATCGAATAACTTAATTGCCTCTGGTCTTTCCATAAACGGAATATTACCTTGTATTTTATCCATGAATAAATTTTTAGGGTCATACCCATGATGTTTTTTAAAATTTTCAATTTGTCTTGAAGAGTTTTGAAGTACGGTGGAAGTTCTGCTATAATAGAAATACATATTTATAATTTATTAGTAGGTTTTGTTTTAATTTTAGGGTTCTTATTTATTTGAAACATTTAAGCGATTTATCAGTGTGTTCAGTTTTATTATTTGTTTTAAAATATAGGTATGGTCTAAATCTAAAACATCAATACTGATTGGTTTTATTTTCCTTCAATGAAATCTATTATTTCTACAAGCATATCGCAATACACGTTTTCGACCTTTTTAACTAGTTCACCACTTTTAGAAATAAAGGAAACGGTGTAATCATCTAACCAACGAAGTTCAATTATTACAAGTCCTTTATGTGTAAGACCATTTACATTGAATCTAACACCTCCTTGGAATTCTTTTGATTCTGGTAATGATAAAAAGTTTTTTGCCCCCCAAGCCATAAGTGCTGCCCTGTCAAGGCATTTGATTTGACTAAGGATTTCATTTGCTATTGATAGCGATTGTGTTTCTGATACTGATTCCATTTTATTTAATTTTGATTGTTATTATTCTGTTGTACCAAAAGAATATTTAAGAAAATCTGAAAATTCAGATATTTCAAAGTAAGACTTAAATTGTATTCCTGTTACCTTTGTTGTAGATAGCAAATGAGAAAGATGATTTATTGATTTAATTGATACGATACCTTCATTTGTCCAAGCTTGACTAATGGAAAATGAATTCCCTTTTTCTTCCTCAGATAGGATTGCATTACCAAAAGATTTTAAAGTAAAATAAGGCTTTACACTACCCGAATTAATTAGTTGAAGAGTTATCCCTCTTAGAGAGTTTTGTAGTTTTTTTATTTCCGTTTTAAATTCTGTAGCAATCATTGTTAAGTTATGTTTTATATTTACAGTACAAAGGTAAGTATTGTTTTACATGTAAGCAAGTAATATTTTATTTATTTTTAATAATATTAAGTATTGCTTAATATTATTGTGTAAATTTGTATCCTAATAAATTTACATAATGCAAATACTAAGAATAAAAGAACTAATGCTTTTGAAAAAAATATCAAGAGACGACTTGGCGAAGAAGGTCGGTGTTACCCCAACTACAATAAGTAATATTTGTAGTGAAACCAATTATCCTAAAATAGAGTTACTGCCAAAGTTAGCTAAGGCTTTAGGAGTAGATATTAGAGAACTATTTATTCCAACTAAGGGAAACATAATTTCCGAAAATGAAATTTTAGAAGCAAGGGGATTAATAGAAAAAGGGTTGAAGGTGTTATCTGGGAAACGTTGATTTTGGAGAGGTAAGAAAAGATTTAAAAATCAAAAAAATCTTTGATTTTACAACCTAATGTGGACAAAATTCGGTATTTAGATAGCGATTATTGCTGACATATAATTATAGTAGTATTTTAATACTATTAACCG
>CAILDT010000210.1 GCA_903833025.1 uncultured Bacteroidota bacterium
CGTGTGCTCTTCCGATCTTGCTTATAATCCACGCGGTAAAGTTATATTAAGAATTAATACGAAACAAGACTTCCTCAGAAATTACAAACTATCAATTGTTAATAACGAAGGTTCTGTTTTCATTTATATTATTCTGCAACTGTGTCGTGTTATGATTTTGCTTCGTATACAAACAAAATATTTTCTTCGTTTAAATTACAATTTTATATTTTTTATTCTCTGAACACGCTGCCTTTGATTAAATTTATTTCTTAATTAAAATGAACGATCAATAGATTATTCGCTTCTTCACAAAACAAAGCTGCGTATCATTTCTAATCTCAAATTTGCATTAATGAATATACATTATACTTAATCGCATTTACAAAACCTTCCAAGACCACACCCCCTGTCCCTCTCCTCGTATGTTTGTATTTTAAAAGTAAAAGGTTTTACTTTTGGAATAAAATGATGAGGAAAAGAAACGGGAGCATGACCTCTCCTAAGCATCTACAATTAATAGAATGCACATTTTAAGATATAGCCCCGTTTCTTTTTATCTTTCGGAGTTTGAACAGAATTTAAGTCGTACTGCCTGTTGGTACAGACTGTATAATAGTACGAGAAAAAACGGCAGAAGATATTTCCTTGTTGTTACAACAAATTAAATAATAACAATGAAGACAAAAACAATTGTACAAAGCATCGGTATTGATGTTTCACAAAAGGAACTAGTATGTTCTTTTGCACGAAAAAATGAATTGGGAGAGATTGAAATCATCGCCCACAAAACATTTATTAATTCTGAAAAGGGATTTAAGGAGTTGGTAAAATGGAAAAAGAAACTGAAAGAGGAAAAAATAATTGTTCGGTTTGTAATGGAAGTAACAGGTGTTTATCACGAAAAAACAGCCTTGTTTTTACATACAAATGGATATGATGTTGCATTGGTATTACCTAACAAGGCAATGCACTTTCAGAAAACGCTTGACATCAAAACAATCACGGACAAAACATCGGCAAATGCGTTGGCTCAGATGGGAATTGAAAAGCAATTGGCTAAATGGGAACCGCCACTGCCGGTTTATAATTTGCTCAAGCAATTGAGCCGGGAGCGGAATCAGTTGGTTGAAGAACGGACAGTAATAAAAAACCAAATACACGCTGAAAATGCAGGTGCATGGCCAAACAAAGGCAGTATCACAAGGATGAACAAACGGGTGGTGTTTGTCAACAACCAAATCAAAGAAATTGAAAAGGAGATGCAACAGGTGGTAAATACAACTGATGAATTGAAGAGAAAATTAAAATTTGCTTGCAGTATTCCAGGTGTTGCTTTTATAACAGCTATTACAGTAATAGCTGAAACCAATGGTTTTCATTTAATCAAAAACAAACGACAATTGGTAAGTTATGCGGGAATGGATGTGATTTTAAAGGATTCAGGAACCAGTGTAAGAAGCAAGCCTCGAATCAGTAAAAGAGGAAATAAGTATTTGCGTAAATCGGTCCATTTGCCTGCATTATCAGCAATAAGACACGACCGGAAAATGAAGAATGTATTTGTCAGGTTAGTAGGAAAACACGGAATAAAAATGAAAGCGGCTGTGGCGGTTCAGAGAAAAGTATTGGAAATGATTTATACGCTTTGGAACAAAGAAGAAATGTATGACAGTGAATTTGAGCAAAAACAATACGACCGGAAAAATGTAGGGCAAGCTATCGAAGTGCCTGCCCTACCGAAGCTGGTTCAATGACCGCTTTTGACTTTGTGGGTCAGTTGCAAAAATAAATATTTTTTTCTGATTTGTATTTTGTATCACAGAATCTTGAAAAGAAGGAGAGAGGTGACTATATGTGAAGTACTTCGTGTTTCTTATTTTTTTGTCTTATTTCCCCCTCCTTCTTTTCAAGGAAGGGGTTGGGGTTGGTCGTTATACATCCGGCAATGGCAGCCTGAATCGTTGTGATATAATACTGCTTATTACACAATATTCCTCTGTAAAACAAATTGGCTGTTTTATTAAATCATTCATTTTCAAGTGTAAATCTATTTTTATCATACTTGATTTAACCGGATGTGGTATTCCAGACGTTTCAGTTTGACATGCAGACGTTTCAGTTTGACATGAAGATGTTTCAGTTTGACATGCAGACGTTTCAGTTTGACATGAAGACGTTTCAGTTTGGCATGAAGATGTTTCAGTTTGACATGAAGACGTTCCAGTTTGACACGAAGACGTTCCAGTTTGACATGAAGACGTTCCAGTTTGACATGAAGACGTTTCAGTTTGATACGAAGACATTCCAGTTTGACACGCAG
>CAILDT010000211.1 GCA_903833025.1 uncultured Bacteroidota bacterium
ACTATATAATAAAGATGTTTTGATATCTATAATAACATTAAATATCTTTTTGATACCGATAGAAATAATTGTATTGAAAGAATACAATAGAATAAAAAGAGAAATACAATAATATAAAAACACTCCGTAATGAATATTTTCAAATGAACTGGTAAGCGTAACGATATTGTAAAAGTAAAAATAACTAGCCCACCTTCCGCTCCAAGTTTCATAAAACCAATGAACGTATTGTATTAAACTTTTGTCTTTTAATATGGAGATATATAGAATATCATCAGAGGCAGGGCGATTATAAAAAGCGAGTACTAAATAAAATAAAAGGAATACAATGGCTGACAAAACCAATAAACACCTGCTGATTGAATCAAATTTCTTTTCCAAAAAATAAACTTATTTTATTTCAATAACCTTTTCTGATTTACTTTTCATCACACCAATAGGAGAAATGAAATCTTTTAATCCTTCCTTGATTAATAATTGTTCAAATTCATTTTTTGAATTTGGATTTACAGTAATTAATAAACCACCATTTGTTTGTGGGTCGCAGAGGGTAAGTAATGAATCACCTGTTATTCCAGAAACCTTTGGGTCGTAGCCACTCCAGTTTCTGAAACTATTATCCGGTACACACATTTGCGAAATGTAGAAATTCAAATCATTAATTAAAGGTACTTTGGAATAATCTATTTCCGCTGTTAAATTTGCACCTTCCGCCATCTCAATTAAGTGCCCCAACAATCCAAAACCGGTAACATCTGTCATAGCAGTTACACCTTTTAATTGAGCAGCTATCTCGCCAAATTTATTTAATTGCATCATTTGTTTTGCCGCAACTCCAATATGTTCTTCTTTTAAAAGTCCTTTCTTTTCAGCAGTTGTAAGAATACCAACTCCAATCTTTTTGGTAAGATAAATTAAATTTCCATCCTTTGCTGTATCATTTCTTTTTAAGTTTTTTAAATCAATTATACCTGTAACAGCTAATCCAAATATAGGTTCAGGGCTATCAATACTATGTCCACCAGCGAGAGGAATTCCTGCTTCTGCACAAATTGTTCTTCCTCCTTCAATTACTTTTTGAGCCAGCTCCACCGATAATTTATTAATGGGCCAGCCAAGTATAGCCACTGCCATCAATGGTTTTCCTCCCATTGCATACACGTCGCTTATTGCATTTGCAGCTGCTATCTTTCCGAAATCAAAAGCATCATCTACAATCGGCATAAAAAAATCGGTGGTGCTTATTAGCCCTTGTCCGTTACCAATATCATATACAGCAGCATCATCTTTTGTATTATTACCTACAATCAATTTATCATTTTGTGGCGCAACAATAGTTGATTTCAATATTTCTTCCAACACGTGTGGTGCAATTTTACATCCACATCCTGCACCGTGAGAGTATTGTGTTAGTTTTATTTCTTCCATTTTATTATCTCCTGTGCTATTACTTCGGGATTTAGTTTTTCAAATTCATAATTAATTATCTTTTCTGTTGGGCGTTGTTCGGCACCATAATTATATGTTTTATCATAGTAGAATAAGCATATTTCAAATGCCGATTTGTTATCACCTCGTTCCAACGCTTCAATTGCATCCTTTGTTTTTAAGCCACCTAATCTTTTCCCTATTCGTTTTGTAGCTGCTATTAAATCTTCCTTCGAGAACTTGCCATATTCATCAACCAAATATCTTATCCGTTCTTCAATTGGTAAATTAACAGTAATAACATTCGCATTTTGCATCTGTTCCCACAAACCTATCGGAAGAATATTTCTTCCGATTTTCCTGCTTTCATTTTCTATCCAACATTCTTTTTCTTTATTTATTTTAGAAAGATGAAACGATAATTCATTTTCAAATTGTTCTTGTGATGATTGTGGTTCTTCACCTAAAGCCCCGAATGACGAACCTTTATGATGTGCAATATTTTCCAAATCAATTATTTGTTCTCCTTGATTTTTTAGTTCTTTTAGAATAAGTGTTTTGCCTGTTCCTGTTTTTCCTCCTAAGATAACAACGTTCTTTTCCTCTTTAAAACTCTCCAAGACTAATCTTCTATAGTTTTTATATCCTCCTTTTAAGGTGATACATTTAAAACCATACGTTTCTAAAAACCACGCCATACTTGAACTACGCATACCACCACGCCAACAATGAACTAAAAATGTTTCTGTTTTATTTACCTTTATTGCCGCTTTAATATACTCGTGTAGTTTTGGACCAACAATCTCTAACGCTTTTAAAATAGCTGGTTGTTTGCCTTGTTGCTTATAAATAGTACCTACTATTTTTCTTTCTTCATCAGTAAATAAAGGAAAGTTAATTGCTCCAATAATATGCCCTTGTGCAAATTCTGAAGGGGTACGAACATCTAATACAGGATGGTTTTCCGAAAGAGTTAAAAATTCAGTTATGTTGACAGAAGTTGCCACAATTTACTTTACTTCCCCCATTAGTTTTCTAACCAATGGAGAAATTACTATCATCACTACTCCTGCAATTAGCGCATAGACGGCAAGTTGTTTATAACCATCAGCATAAATAATCAGTTTCTGAAGATTGGTTGAATTTTCTGAAGCCGTTGAAATATTTGCCCCTAATATCCCAGCGAAATATTGTCCATAAGCTGATGCTAAAAACCACATTCCCATCATTACTGCCTGTAGTTTTTGTGGTGATAGTTTTGTCATTACCGACATACCGATAGGCGATAAACAAAGCTCTCCAAAGGTTATAATAAACCAACCAAAAGAGAATAAACCTAACGATGTTTTCCCACTCGCATCTGCAAAAAATTTACTATAATAAAAGACATAAAAACCTCCTGCTAAAAACAAAAATCCCAATCCGAATTTAACTAAAGTATTAGGTTCTATTTTTCTTTTACTCATCCAAAACCAAACCATTCCAACTAATGCGGCAAAAGCAATTACAAAAAGTGAATTAGCGGAATTATTCACCCCGTTTGCGTCTAAAGGGATTCCGCAAACTGTATCTGTTAAATTGTTTGCGGCAAAGAAACTTAGTGAGCCACCACTTTGTTCGAAAAAAGCCCAGAAGAAAATGGAGAAAATTATGAACACTAATGCGGCTACTAATTTCTTTTGTATGTTACTACAATATTTGAACACGCCCCAGAAAAGGTATAATGAAAAAAAGACAATGGAAAACAACTTGAAAGTAATACCAAGATATAATTTTTCACCACTAATTAATTCTCCTCCTAATATCCAATATAATAAAAGAGAAACAGGAATTAATGAAATGAAATAAGTAACAGCATTTAAAGTATTCTGTTTTTCATCGCCATATTTCCTCATTTCATAAAAAATGTAAACAAGAGAACAAGGTCCAATAATAAACATAAAAATATCTGTGTATTTTGGATTGGAAACAAGTATAAGGATGAAAGGAATAGAAGCAAGTGAAAGCGCGTACACAGCATAATTGTACCACTTTTTATTTTTTCCGGCTTCTTCCTTTATCGGGGATAATCCAATCGGACCTAATGAATGTTGTGTAAAAATAAATGTTACTAAACTTATTGTCATAACAATAGCTGCTAAGCCAAATGCTAAATGCCACGAATAATTTTTGCCCAGCCATATACAAGCATATCCTCCTATAAGAGCACCCAGATTAACTCCCATATAAAAGAAAGAAAAACCAGCGTCTGTTCGCGCATCACCTTTTCTATATAGATTACCCACCATAGTAGAAATATTAGGTTTGAAAAATCCAGTGCCAATTATTGTGAAACTAATACCTAAAAAGAAATTTGCTTTGGGGTCGAAGGCTAAAATACAACTGCCTACAATCATTAATAACCCTCCCCAGAAAAGTGATTTGCGAAACCCCAATATTTTGTCTGCAAACAAACCACCAATGAAAGTGAACGCATAAACAAATGCCTGCGTAGCTGCATATTGAAGATTAGCAACATCTTCCTTCATCATCATTTGATACACCATAAAGTAAGCGAGCATTCCTCTCATCCCATAAAATGAGAAGCGTTCCCACATTTCGGAAAAAAATAAATACCAAAGTTGTTTCGGGTATGTCCCTTTGAAATCCTGTATTTCTTCTAATGTCAATTGTTTTCCCATAAATAATTTTTTTTAC
>CAILDT010000212.1 GCA_903833025.1 uncultured Bacteroidota bacterium
ACAATTCATTTATCAAAACAAAACATAGTATATAGACTTTTGTTGCCAATAAAAGCAAACAAGTCAATATGAATTTAATATCCAAATCCCTTATATATAGTAGTGTTTTAATTAGCAGTTCACTTTTGGCACAAGTGAAAAAACCTTTAACCGATGATGATAAAAAATCGCTGGAAGGTATTATAGTAGAGAAATATTATGTGAATGATGGCAGTCAAAAAGACACATCATCCTCCAATCCTCTGCCTAAAGGTGCAGTAACTTATAGAATATATGTAGATATGAAACCCGGATACACCTTGCAGGCTGTATTTGGCGTTACCAATCACGATTTAAACATAAAAACAACCACCAAATTTTTCAACACTTATAATGGAGGCGATGCCACAGGTGATAAAATAGATGACCTTAAAATAAACAATCCAAATGTTGCTTTCGACAGCTGGATAACTATGGGTGCCGCCACCGATGAGCATTTTGGGATACCAAAAACAGAAGATACCGATGGCTCTATTATTAAAAAAAAAGGGTTCGAAAAAGTAGATGGCTTAATTAAAGCGAAGATAAAACCAATTACTTATTTCGGGTTAGACCTTACCTTTTTTAATAATATAAAAGATGCAACCTCTTTTACTACTGATAATGCTTCCTGGGCAATATTTGGTGGTATTAAAGGACCAACCGACGACAATAAAGTATTAATAGCACAACTAACAACCGACGGAAAACTTTCTTTCGAACTAAATTTACAAATAGGAACCCCCACTGGCGCAAGCATTCAATTCGTTGCCAAAAACCCGGTGGATAAAGAAATAAAATTTGACGGACTAACTTATAAATAAACAATTAAAACCAAAAAACAAAATGAAAAAAACTACAATCAAAACCATCATCATCGGCTTACTTCTTACTGCAGGTATTGCTAAAGCACAAAACGGATTAGAAAACGTACTTGTCGAAACCTATTACGTTGCTGATGCCAACGATGCCGCAAACAGCATTGGTGTGCTACCTGTGGGCTCGGTTACGTATCGCGTTTATGTGGATATGTTGCCGCATTACAAGTTCGAAGCTTTGTATGGCGTTGCTGGGCATCCGTTAACCATCACTTCTTCCACCACTTTCTTTAATAATGAAGATAGAGGTGCAGTAACTCCAAACTTAATTGGTGTTAATTATTGGAAAAACAATAGCGTTGCGCTTGATTCGTGGTTTACCGTTGGCGGAACAGCAAACGGACATATTGGAGTTTTTAAAACTGATGACGACGGACTAACAGACATCGTAATGCCAAACACAATGTTGCAAAATACCACAGGAGTAGGCATTGCATTAACAGCACAAGACGGTATGATAGCTGGTCCTTCCGAAAACGTTACCTTTGTAGGTATCAACAATACCGGCAATGGCGACTTGGGTGTATTTGATGGTACCAGTCAGGTTGGCGGTCTTTTCACTACTTCCAATGGTTCTGTTGCTTCGCTAAATGGAAGTTACGGTCCCGATACCACTACAAACAAGTTATTAATAGGGCAATTTACTACTGATGGGTTTTTCTGTTTCTCACTTAACATTCAAATAGGCACGCCAAGTGGTGGCGTTCAAAACTATGTTGCAAATTCGCCTTCTGGCGCCGAAATCTCTATTCCAAGTTTAACTTATTGTAGCAACACAGTAAGCGTTCCAACAATTAAAAACGAAACACCAACTTCCGCTTCCGTTTACCCTAATCCTGCTTCCGATAATTTAACTGTTGAGATAAATGGCAACTCCGTTTCCAATTCATACACCATATATGATATGCTTGGCAACCAAATTATCCATAAATCAATAGGAACAGTTACTGGTAAATACACCGAAAAAGTAGATTTATCTTCTTTAAGTAAAGGAATGTATTTTATTGATATTCTGCAAGACGGAGTTAAAACAATTAAGAAGATTAGTAAACAATAATAGGATGTTTTCTATTGAAATAAAGACTACCTTTTCAAAATAAAGATAGAGCTTTTTGGAAAAAAGGTAGAGCTTTAGGGAAGAAAGGTAGTGCTTTGGGGAAGAAAGGTAGAGCTTTGGAGAAGAAAGGTAGAGCTTTGGAGAAGAAAGGTAGTGCTTTGGGGAAGAAAGGTAGTGCTTTGGAGAAGAAAGGTAGAGCTTTTGAATAGAAAGATAGACCTTTTTCGAAAGAAAGAGAGACAGTTTTTTAAACAAGGAAGATAAAATTGAGAAAAAAGAAATGAAAAAACGATTATTTTTTGCGTTTATATGTATTATTACCACCTCTTTTTGCTATGCCCAAGGAACAGTTAGAGGAAAAGTAAGCGAAAAAAACGGAGAAACTCTTATTGGCGTTACTGTCTCTTTAAAATCAAATCCCGGCATCGGCGTTACTACTGATTTAGATGGTAACTACAGCTTAAAAATTACCGACTCCATCCCCGTTACCATCGTAGTAAGTTACGTAAGTTATAACACCATCGAAGCCATCGTTCATCCTGTAAAAGGCGAAATCGTTATTAAAGATTTCACTATGGAATCAGCCACCACCGAACTTGGTGCCGTAGTTATCGAAACCAAAGCCGTTAAAGCCAAAGAATATTATATGGAGAATATAAAACGTAACTCCGCCACCACCATCGATTTTATTTCTTCTGAAACAATGAAAAAAACAGGGGATGCAAGTGTAGTTGCCGCTGTCGCGAGAGTTACCGGAGTGAGTACCAATGGCGGTTTTATTACCGTTCGCGGTATCGGCGACAGGTACGTTAAAACCACCATCAACGGCTCCCGCATCCCTACTCTCGACCCATTTACCAACAACATCAAACTCGATATGTTCCCAGCCGCTTTGGTCGATAATATTATCATCACCAAAACTGCAAGCCCCGATTTACCCGGCGATTTTGCCGGTGCTTACCTCTCTGTAGAAACAAAAGATTATCCCGAACAGCTTTCCATTAATGCCGAAACCCAAGCAACTTATAACTCCCAGTCCAGCTTTAAAGATGTATTAAGCAGCGAGCGCAGTTCTACCGATTGGAAGGGGTACGACAATACCTTCCGCGAACACGACCATACACAGTTTCAATCCGTAAACACCAACATTTCCCAATATCAGGAAATGGTCGCGCTTGGGCTCGGCGATTACTATAAATCAATGGGAATAACCGGTTGGGCCGATGGTAGCACCGCAGGCAACGTGTATTTTAAACTCGGTTTGGTTCAATTGGGCTTACTTGCTCCCGCACTTATTAATGATAATGCAGCCGTAACAGCCGCAACTAATGCGTATAATAACGGTTCGTATCATTCCCAAGCATTTGCAACCATTAATGCTGGTGCAGCCAAAACAGGTAAATCATTCCCTGATAACTGGAACACCTCCCGTCGGAAAGCTCCTCTTGGCATCAGCCAAAGCTTCACCATCGGCGACCAAGTAAAAATCCTAAACAAAGAAGTTGGCTTCATCGCAGGTTTTAAATACGGCAGCAACACAATGTACGACCCTAACTCCTTAAAAGAAGAACCCGCGCAAGCTTCCGAACTACTTACCGGACACGGTTACCGCCAGGCAAGTATCGAAACCAATGGCTGGAGTGCCTTATTTAATGTCGCTTATAAACTAAACACCAACAACAGCGTTTCTGCTTTGTTTATGCCCAACATAACTGGCGTAAACAAAGTAACAGATGGCTACGACACCATTAAAACTACAGGCACAAAGGCACAGTTTTACGAATCCAAAAAACAAATGGTGTATCAGTTTAAATCCGAACACTACATTCCCGTTGCAAAAATGAAGGTAGAGTTAAAAGCCTCTTATACCAAAGGAACAAGCAATGCACCAGATTTTAAATTCCTTCAGTTCGAAGAAAACCAAACTACCCATACTTACGGAATCGACCCTGGCGTTCACTCTGTTGATAGGTATTACCGCTACCTTTCCGATAATCTTTTTGATTCCCACGCATCAGCCGAAATTCCTTTAGGCAGCAAACCTGGCTTGGCTCGCAAGTTAAAGTTTGGCGGAGCTTATCAAATGGATAAAACCAAAAGCGACCAGTACCATTATTTCCTTGGAAAGGGCTCTTATAACACCACACAGCTTACTAATGATGATATTAATAGCTATCTCGACCCAAGTCAGTTTGATGTTTCGCAAGGTTCCGTTGGCGGTGCGCCGTATAGCACCATCAATTGGTATTATGATTTAGACCGATTACCTACAAATCATTCCTTCGGAAGAAGCAATATTACAGCAGCTTTTTTAATGGCTGATTACACAATCATTCCACGTTTGCGCGTTTCAGGTGGCGTACGAATGGAACATACCAATATGTTTACCGATTTACACCAGTTCGATTCATTAGGTTTAAGCGATACCGACCCTCGTCGCTTTTATGCACCAGGCACCTTGCCTGCAACACCAGGCAGAATAAACGCTACCAGCTATTTGCCAAGTGCCACACTTATTTATAAATTGATTAATAAAGAAGAAAGCCCAACAAACATCCGTTTAGGGTATAGCCAAACAGTGGCACGCCCAAGCTTAAGAGAAATTTCAAACATCACTACATTTGATTATGAGCTACAAACTAACGTGCGCGGTAACCCCGACCTTAAAATGGTAGAAATAAAGAACTATGATTTCCGACTAGAAAGTTACTTTAAGAACAAAGATAACGTTTCGCTTAGTGTATTTTATAAAGACTTCAAAAACCACATCGAACTCGAACACGCTGATGTATTTACGTGGATAAATGTTGATAAATCGCACGTTACAGGTTTAGAACTCGAAGGCAGAAAAGGCATTATTAAAGGATTAGAAGCTCGTGCCAATGTTACCTTTGTTAAATCATATACATCGTATGTTCGTACCCGTCAGGAAATTGTTGGAACTTCCGTAATAACGTATAAAGAGGATACAGTAACCCGCACAATGTTTGGTCAAGCACCTTACATAGTAAACGCCATCTTATCTTACACTACTGATAG
>CAILDT010000213.1 GCA_903833025.1 uncultured Bacteroidota bacterium
AGAAAAAGTAATAGAGCAAAAAGAAGAACCTGCTGAAACTACTGCAAATAAGAAGAAACCAAGCTTCAAAGATAAGTTTGAGTTTGAACAATTAGAAAAAGAAATAGCTGCATTAGAAGAACAAAAAAGAAACCTCACAGAACTATTAAATGCTGGAAGTACCAATCACGAAGATATGATTAAGTGGGCAGAAGATATTGGGAAACTGGAAAACGAACTCGATAATAAATCTTTTCGTTGGATGGAGTTAAGTGATTTGATGTGATTCTTATCCGTCATTGCGAGCGTAGCGAAGCAATCTAATTAAAAAAGATAAGGGATTGCTTCGGGCGAAAAGCCCTCGCAATGACGAAAACCTACCCTTTCACCTTTTTAATATAACTCAATGCACCAGAAGGGCAACGGTCAACCTGTTCCATAATTCTTTCTGAAGTAGCACCATCCATTTTCACCCACGGCTTTTCCTGCGGTTTAAATACTTCGCCTAACTCTTTCCAGCAAACACAGGAATGAATACACATCTTCGGTTTCCAAACAACAGTAACATCATCATTACTGTATTTAATTGTTATATCTTTTTCCATTTCTTTTGAAATTAAATAATTGTTAATCTATTTCATTTTATTAAACGCTTCGGTGTACCATAATAACTCTTTTAAGAAGGTAGCAGCCCGTTTATCGGTAGCTTCTTTATTAACTGCATTCCCCGCATCATCAAAATTATTCTGAACCAAAGGCACTGGAAAAGGAACAGCAATAGGAACTGCACGAACTTTTAGAAATATATTCTGCAACAGCGCAAGAGCATTTACTCCACCGAAAGCACCCGACGAAACGCTAACCAATCCAATCGGCTTGTGATACCATTCATTATAAAGTAAGTCAATTGCATTTTTTAAACTTGCAGGATAACCACTATTATATTCAGGAGAAACTACAATTACAGCATCTGCTTTCATAATCTTTTCCGAAAATAATTTCTGCGCATCAGTCGGGTTAGGTGTTAGCGATAAACGTTCTTCCATCACAGGAAAATTAAATTCCTTCAAATCCAATATTTCTGCGTTGGCTAATTTGTTTTCCGAAATGTAATTGTGGAAGTACAAGGCAACCTTGTGGCTTTGTCTGCCAATGCGTACACTGCTTGATATAATTGCGATGTTGAACATTTTATTTAGTATTTATTATTATTTCCCCTAATAGTATCTTTGATATTGGACAACTCTTGGCTATCTGAATCAATCTCGTTCTTTGTTCTTCGGTTATACTTTCAGAATATGTTATTTCTTTATTTATTGTTGTAAGCCCATTACCTGTTTCGAGAGATAAATTTACAGAAATGTTTCCCACGTTCCATTCTTTTCTCAATGAATACATCCGCAAAGTAATGGCTATACAAGCTCCTAAAGATGACAGTAACAATTGCTCGGGCGACATTCCTTTATTACCGCCATTATTTGATAATGGTTCATCAGCCATTATTGTATGCCCTTCCGAATTAATAGTAACCTGGTAATTTACCTTCTCAATCTTTGCAGTAACATTCATTTTACTTTAATTATTATTAAATGGATTTCAAAACCTCTTCTGTTTTCTCTAACATTTCATCAGTAAAATCTAAATGTGTAACAAAACGAATGGCTTGTTTGCCAAAGCCCACCGCCTTTATCTGGTGCGATGCAAGTTTCTTTACGAAGTCTTCCAGTTTTATTTTGTCATTTAAGTTAAAGATAATAATGTTAGTATCCACAGGTAATACATTATCAATATATGATAAACTGCTCATTGTATTTGCTAATTGTTTAGCACGTTTATGATCTTCTTTTAATCTATTGATATTATTATCGAGTGCATAAATCCCCGCGGCAGCAAGGTAACCAGCTTGGCGCATTCCACCACCAAATACTTTTCTTACCCTTCGTGCTTTACGAATAAATTCTTTATCACCAATAATAACAGAACCAATAGGTGCGCCTAATCCTTTTGAAAAACAAACAGAAATAGAATCAAACAGTTTTCCTAAATCATTTGGAGTGTAATCATTTTCTA
>CAILDT010000214.1 GCA_903833025.1 uncultured Bacteroidota bacterium
ATGTAAATCAACTGAAGGATAAGACCAAAGACGGTATTCATATTATTATTGGCATGCAAATGCACAAAGCCTTGCAATCGATGCTGCGAAAAAATATGATTCCTATTTTAAAAAATATTTGGGATGATTTACCTGTCACGAATGATTGGCACGATGTTTTAGATGAAGGCGTGACCAAGGGCAGTGTAAATTGGCAGCTATATGGCTCGCGCAAACCCGGTAATCAAGCTTATATGATCAAATATCACTATAAATTTACTTATAAGGAGGAAGCTGATGAAGCTGAGGAAGATGATGATAACAAAGAAAAATGGTCTTATGTTGAACAACCTATAGCCAAATTCGATACAGAAAAAAATCTATTAAAATTGTCGGCGCGTTATACGGAGTTTCCTGGCTTTCCTATGAAGCAACATGTCTATGAAGCATTTGAAGCGAATAAGAAAAACTTGAATAAAAAAGAAGGCGGTACTGTTTTGCATACAACAACGAATCATCATCCGGCCAAGAAGTCAACCGTCGCACCTTCGACTATATCTAATTATAGCGAGATTAGAGATGAGGCGACTCTAGATGCTGAGCTAGAACAAATGCTTAATAGAGATAATATGGACGCAACTGAATATAAATTAAAAGAGATACATGACTATACGATGATTTTACCCATCTCCTATTATGGTCAGGGCAGTTATAATAATTGGGTTAAAGTCGGAATGGCCTTGTGTAATGAATCGCCCAAACTCTTCTTAACATGGTTAAAATTCAGTTCGCAAGAAAATTGCCGCGATACATTAAGAGGCGCAAATGGTAAATTCGACTGGACTTGTGTGCCTGAATTATACGAAACTTGGGAAAAATTTAACACTGAGCGACAAAATCCCTTAACGCATAAATCAATTATGTATTGGGCCAGAAATGAAGATCCTGATAAATTTAATATTGTTTGGAAAGACAGTCGAGACTTTGCCGTCTCACAATCGATTCATGGCAAAGGCAATGAATTTGATTTAGCTTATGTTTTATACATTATGAAAAAAGATAAGTTTGTTTGTTCTAGCGTTAAAGACGGTCTTTGGTACGAATATATAAAACATCGTTGGAATCAAACCGACGCAGGCAATACAATACGCATGACAATCTCAAAAGAAATGCATAAAATCTATTTCGAGCTGCAGGCCGAAACTTTTGCAGAAGTTCAACGGCTGGATCCAGCGGATGAAAACCGACCGGCGATGATGGAAAAATCGAGAGAATTGACTGTAATTGCCCTCTCCTTGAAAAAGACACAGCCCAAAAAGAACATTATCCATGAAGCGTGTTTGCATTTCAAAGACAATCATTTCTTAGAACAATTAGATAATAATCCCTATTTATTATGCTGTAACAACGGGGTCATTGATTTTAAGCAGAAGGTTTTCCGCAAGGGTAATCCCGAAGATTATCTGTCCAAGTGTACCGGTATTGATTATATCCCTTATGAAACTGTATTAAAAAATCATTCCCATACGATGAATGAAATTAAAACCTTTATGACGCAAGTCTTTCCGATCAAAGAGGTGGAAGACTATATGTGGGATCATTTAGCATCCTTCTTGATCGGCGTGAATAAAAATCAGACATTCAATGTGTATATCGGCTCCGG